>WQUN01000019.1 GCA_009782085.1 Bacillota bacterium | reverse complement strand
AAAACGACAGGCGAAACGTCCGCCGGCGGCGCGCCGGCGAGGTGGCCGGATACGCTGTATACGGCCCTGCGCGGGGCGAAACGCCCCGGCGTCGCGCCGCCCGGAATGTTATCAGGAAGCGCCGCTTCGGGCAGCCAGCCAATGGACGTGTTATCCAAAACGACAGGCGAAACGTCCGCCGGCGGCGCGCCGGCGAGGTGGCCGGATACGCTGTATACGGCCCTGCGCGGGGCGAAACGCGCCGGCGGCGCGCCGCCCGAAACGGCGGGCAATGACCCAGCGACGCACAGAACGACATACAATGACCCTGCGCCGGAAAGGTGGCCGGATACGCTTTATACAGCCCTGCGCGGGGCGAAACGCGCCGGCGGCGCGTCGCCCGAAACGGCGGGCAATGACCCAGCGACGCGCGGAACGGCAAACGCCAACCCCGCCCCGCCCGAAGCGTCATCATGGATAATCCGCGACCTGGAGGCCAAGCTCTCCGGAACGGAGCTTCTGTTGGGCAGGCTGGCCGGGCGGCTCTCCGTCGCGGAGCAGATGCTTCGCGGGGCCGGAACCCGAAAATTCGAGAACAGTATTCTCCAGCTCTTTTACGACACGCTGGTAAATAACGGCGTTTTGCCCGAAATCGCCGAAAACCTGCTGAAAGACGCGGATTGCGCTGACGAATTTGAAAATATTGATATTTCCCTTATCGCGTATATAGTTTATAATAGTATCATAGGCGCATTGGGCGCTCCGGAACCCGTATCGCTCCCAAAATCCGCCGCGGGCCCGGCGAGCCGCGCGTTTTTCATCGGCCCTACCGGCGTCGGCAAGACCACCACCATAGCCAAGATCTCGGCCGACCTGATATTGAACCAAAAGAAGCGCGTGCGGCTCATAACGGCGGACACCTACAGGATCGCCGCCGTGGAGCAGCTAAAGACCTACGCGGAGATACTGGGCGTCGGCGTGACCGTCGTGTACAGCGCCGGCGACCTCAGGGCGGAGGCCGAAAACGCGCCGGAGGCGGCGGACGTCGTTTTGATCGACACGGCCGGGCGCTCCCACAGGAACGCCAAGGAGATGGACGAGCTGAAAGAGCTTCTGGAAGCCGCGCCGGAGAGCGAGAAATTCCTGGTTTTAAGCCTCAACATGAGGCGCGAGGACATGCTCGCCGTCGTGGACGCGTACTCCGCCGCCGGGGATTTCCGGCTGATCTTCACGAAGCTCGACGAGACGGACCGCGTCGGGGAGATATTGAACGTCTGCCGGCTGACCGGCAGAAAATTGGCCTACGTGACGAACGGGCAGAACGTCCCGGACGACATCGAGACAGCCAGGCCGGAGGCCCTCGCGAAGGCGCTGCTCGGGATAGGAGGCGGCGCGGCGTGAAAGAGATGTTGAATAACCGCGGAAAACCCGCCCGCGTTACGAACCCGGACGGCATCGGGACAGCCGGGCCGGAGGCCCCCGCGAAAACGCCGCCCGGGATGGGAGGCGGCGCGGCGTGAAAGAGATGTTGAATAACCGCGGAAAACCTGCCCGCGTTACGAACCCGGACGGCATCGGGACAGCCGGGCCGGAGGCCCCCGCGAAGGCGACGCCCGGGATGGGAGGCGCGCCCGAATGACAGACCAGGCGGAGCGTCTGCGCGGGATGGTGAGTCGCCGCGAAGCGTCGGCCCGCGAAAATCCGCGGGCCAATGCCGATCAGTTCCTCAATAACGAACGGTTACTTAATAACGAACGAAACGCCGGCCAGTTCCTGAGGTTCCCGGAACCGCCTGAGTTTTCCGCCGGCCCGCCCGGGGCGGGAAAACAGCCTGCCCGCGTCATCACGATCACCAGCGGCAAGGGCGGGGTCGGAAAGTCGAACATCGCGCTTAACCTGGCGATACAGTTCTCGAAGCGCGGCCTGCGCACCGTCATAATCGACGCGGACTTCGGCCTGGCGAACATCGAGGTCCTGGCCGGCATAGCGCCGAAATATCACCTGGGCGACGTCCTGGCGTCCAGGATCGCCTTGGAAGACGCGCTGACGCCGGGCCCGCTTGGGCTCAGGTTCCTGTCCGGCGGTTCCGGCATGAAGGAGCTCGCCGGGCTCGGCGAAGTCCAGCTCTCGCGGGTAACGGCAAGCCTCTGCGCCCTGGAGCGTATCGCCGACATCGTGCTCATAGATACCGGCGCGGGGATCGACAGCAGCGTCATGAGCTTCGTGCGGGCCTCGGGGGAGACGGTGCTGGTCACGACGCCGGAACCGACGTCGATCACCGACGCCTACGCTGTAGTCAAAAGCATGGCGGACGAGGAAAGCGCCCCCAGGTTCGGCGTCGTCGTGAACCGCGCGGAGAGCCGGAAGGAAGGCGCGGAGGTCTTCGAGAAGCTGAACCGGGTCGCGGGCAGATTCCTGGGCGTAAGCCTCCGGAACCTCGGGTATATCCCGAACGACCATTGCCTCGTCAGGGCTGTCAAAAGGCAGCAGCCGGTCACGCTCTGTTATCCCGGCGCGGAGTGCTCCAGGAGCATCGAGGGGATCGGCGGGAGGCTGCTGGAGGAAGCGGCGGAGAGGCGCGGCCGCGAGGGCGGCATACAGGCGTTCATAAAAACCTTTGTCTGCGGAAAAAAATAGAATTGTACCCATATTACATCCTGACATCCTGCCACACGAAAGGCGACATTCCCATGGACGACCTCAACCACCTGAACAGCACGCATTTCGACATTCTGAAAGAGATCGGGAACATCGGCTCCGGCAACGGCGTCACGGCGCTTTCGAAGATCATAGGCAGGAAAGTCCGCATGAAGACCCCCGTCGTCGTCCTGGCGGAGTTCAAGGACGTCGCCGCGTTCCTCGGCGGGCCGGAGCAGCTTGTCATAGGCATACTGGTGGGCATATCCGGGGATATTAACGGTATAATGATGTTTCTGACGAAGGTCGGGACCGCGCGGAAAATGCTCGAGATCCTGATGGGGCCGGCCGTCCCCGGCGCGCAGGACGGGGAGGAATTCACGGGAATGGAGCTCTCCGCGCTCAAGGAGATCGGCAACATCATGGCGAGTTCGTACATCGGCTCTCTGGCCGGACTGATCGGAAAGGAAGTCAGGCCGTCGGTCCCATATCTGTCTTTGGACATGGCGAACGCGATACTCTCCGTCCCGGCGACGGAGTTCGGGAAATCCGCGGACAGGGCGCTGCTTATAGAGACCCTTTTCGAGGCCGAGGGCGAGAACGTGTCCGGTTACTGCATCCTCGCGCCGGACGTGACCTCCTTTCAGATAATCATGCGGTCGCTGGGAGCGGAATAAGATGAGCCGTGATATGATAGTCGTCGGCATGGCGGACCTGAATGTCGCCGCGAGCCCCGGGATACTTACGACTATCGGGCTCGGCTCGTGCGTCGGCATCGCGCTGTACGACGGCGCGAACAAGATCGCGGGCCTCGCCCACGTGATGCTCCCGGACTCGTCCCAGATCAAAAACAACGCTAACGCCGCCAAATTCGCGGACACCGCCATTGTAAAGCTCCTGAGCGACATGCTCCGCGCCGGCGCGAGGCGCGAGCATATAAAGGCGAAACTGGCCGGAGGCGCGCAGATGTTCGCGTTCAACTCCTCGAACGAGGCCATGCGCATTGGCGACCGCAACGTGGAGTCCACGCGGAAGATCCTGGCGGAGCTCCGCATCCCCGTCGTCGCCGCGGACACCGGCGCGACCTACGGCCGGACGGTCGAGCTCTACGCCGAGGACGGGCGGTTTGTGATAAAGACGGTCGGGCGCGGCGGCATGACACTGTAAACGGGATGATATGATGCTGGAAAAACTACACATATACGCGTGCGCGGTCGCGGCGCTGGCCGTCATGATCGCCGGCATAGCGATGGACATGACTTTGGCGGAGATCGGCGTGAGGATGATAATAGCGGTCCCGGTGTTCTTCGTGCTGGGGCTCGCGGTCAGGGCATACCTGACGAGGAAAGTGTTCGCCGCGAAACCGGAGGAAGGGCTGCCGGAGGGCGGTTTCGCGGACGAGAAGAAAACCGCGGCCGAAAGCGAGGCCGCCGCGGTCAGCGCGCGCGGGGAGGAGACTTCCTAAACGGGAACTAAACCATCATTTGCAAAATAACTCCAGAGGGAGGGAACGTCTATGTCAATAAATCCGGTGGATCTGCACGGCGCCGTACAAAGCAGCGCGGAGGTTCTGAGATCGCAGAGGGTCGAGCCGCGCCACCCGGAGGACGCGCAGCGGCATTTCGCGTCGCAGCTCGAGAAACAGGCCCAGCAGCAGGAGCAGACCGTCGCGACCGCCGGCAGGGCTGAAAATCAGAACGTGCGCAGGGACGGGAGAGGCAAGGGCTACAAAAATCCGTCCGGCAAAAAGGACGCCGGTGAACAGAACCGGCGCGAAAACGCCGCCGCGCCGCCGGAAGAGGGCGGCATGCTGGATGTGCTGGCGTAAATCTGGGGGGATACCATGTCCGGGCTGTCGCTTTTCATGATCGTATTATTCGTCTGCTCGGTGGCGGGGCTTTGCATATTGGTTGTCGGCGCGGTTTCGGTGATGTCCCGCTCAAAGGCGGAAAACGGCGCTCCCGCGCGGGCGTGGCCGGACGAGACGCTCCGGGCGGCGGAGGAGGCCGCGCGCGAGGCCGACCGCGCGATCAAAGAGCTCCACAGGCAGGCCGACGCGATATTTGCGGAACTGAACGGCAAGTACCAGGAGCTGTTGTTTTTGTACGGCCTGATCGAGCGCAAAACGGCGGATTCCGAACCGGCGCGGGCGGGCGCGAACCCGGCGAAGACGTCCGGACCGGCGAGAAACGGGACGGCCCCAGCGGAGACGTCTAAGCCGGCGAGAGACTGGACTGACCCGGCGGAGACGTCCAAGTCGGCGAGAGTTGGCGCTAACCCGCCGAAGACGTCCGAGCCGGAGAGAAACGGGACGTCCCCGTGGGAGACGTCTAAACCGGCGAGAGTTGGCGCTAACCCGCCGGAGACATCCGAGCCGGAGAGAAACGGGACTGACCCGGCGGATCACGGCGGCGGCGAGGCCGGGAGGAAAGCCTACGATAACCCCAGCCTGGCCAGGATCCGGGAGCTGGCGAACGCCGGCGGGGACGTGGCGGAAATTGCCAGGGAACTCGGCATGGGCCAGGGCGAGGTGCGGATGATCATGAATTTAGGGAAGCTGAAGGCATAGTTTTGCTCAAACTTTACTCAAACTTTACTCAAACTTTACTCAAAATTACAAAAGAAGGTCTTGTCTGCATGAACGGTTCGAGGCTCAGGTATTTCCTGCTTGGCTTTGGCGCGGCGATGGCGCTGCTGCCGGCCATATTCTGGGCGGCTTACTCCGCGGACGCCCGCGCGTCTGCGGGCCAAAGCCACGCCGCGGCGCTGCCGGACGGCGAGATAAAGGCGCGGGCCGCCAGGCTGGGCATGGTCGCGCTCTCCGAGATGCCCGAAAGCGGCGGGAACGCGCGGGAACTTACGAACGCGGAAATCATCGCCCGCGCGACGGAACTGGGCATGGTATTTCGCGGCGCGGACGCGGCCCCGAACGGGACCGGAAGCGGCGTTTCGGACGCGGCAGGCGGAGGCGGCGCGGACGCGGCAGGCGGAGGCGACGCAGGAAGAGCGCAAAACGGGGTATTGAACGGCGTTTTGGACGCGGTAAGTAGAGGCGGCGTTTCGGACGCGGTAGGCGGAAGCGGCGCGTACTTTGCCGGCGAAAGCGGCGCGGACGCGACAGTGAACAGCTGCGTTTCCTTGGATGACCCAACGGACGGCGTGGGTGTTGATATATCGGGAGTCGCGGACATAGCAGGCGGAAGCGGCGCGGACTCTACTGGCGAAAGCGGCGCGGGCGCGACAGTGAACAGCTGCGTTTCCTTGGATGACCCAACGGACGGCGCGGGCGTTGATAAATCTGGCGGCGAAAGCGGCGCTTATGTAAACTGCGCGGGCGCGCCCGCACAAGCGGCGCCTGAAATCCGCGCGCCCGGAAGCGCCGTCTACGAAAGCGGAACGCCTTCCGGCGCGGCGAATCCTGTTTTCGCGGCGGAAAACGCGGCAAATCCTGTTTTCCCGGCGGAAGACTGGATGAACCCTCTTTTCCCGGCGGTAACGGGCGCGGCTCATTTTTCGGCGGCGGGAATATCAAACGGGACATGCGCGGGCGCGCCTGTAAAAACTGTAAAAAACGGTCCCGCCGCGGTTGGCCCAACGGACGGCGCGCCGGAAAGCGGCTCGTCCGCGCTAGGCGCAAAAACGCCGCAAACGGCCGAAAATGAACATGCCGACGGCGGCTTCAATTCCGCCTCAAATGGCTCCGATGCCAACAGTTCCGCCGCGCGCGGCGCGCACGGCTCCGCCGTTGATCCGCGCGAAGCCGCTAACGGTTCGCACCCGGCCGCCGGCGGCTCGTCCGGCTCCCCCTCCGCGCCCTACGCCATAGACCTGGGCGGTTCCGGCGAGATATATGTGACGGAGGGCATGTCGTCATACGGAATCGCCAAGCTGCTGGCGGAGGCCGGGATCATCAGAAACGCCTCGGAATTCAGCGAGTACGCGGCCGCGCAGAACCGCGCCTCCTCGCTCAGGTACGGAAAATATGTCATAGAAAAGGGCCTCAGCGCCATGCAAATTTTGGCTAAATTGACGCACGAGGCGTACACGTCTGCTGAGTAACTCAAAACATGCCGATATTGACCCGCCGTTCCATCAAAATCCCTTAATGTTTCCGCTTTTTCTTTAGCATGTCGGTTTTTGTAACAGGATTGTCCATTATTCCGGCTTTGACATTTGGGTTTTTTATGCTATAATAACAGGGAGTGGAATTGGGCCCGGAATCCCCGCGGGCCCGCATCTCCCCAAATACGAGCGAGGCGTGGTGACGGCTGTGTTTGATAGGAGCGACGTTTGTCTGGTCAAGAAGGACATCGAGCGTACGATTGGGCACCGGGTTATTCTGGAGACTAACAAGGGGCGGCACAAGTCAGTGGTCAACGAGGGTATTATCTCGAACGTCTATCCGAGCATTTTCACCGTGCAGCTGTCCGAACGCGACGGCGCGGCGCGCAAGCTGTCGTTCAGCTACACCGACGTGCTGACCAACGCCGTCGAGATCACGCTTTGCGAGTAAAAATCAACAGGCCGATTGAAAAATCCACGCGGAGGCATGTTCCGCGTGGATTTTTTGTGTTTGGGCGCGGCGCGGCGGATTTTCGCGGGAAACGCCGAATATGTCGGATGCTGAAAACATTAGCCGACGACATAGGAGGATAATGTTTTCGCACTCCGGTATTGTAACCTCTATAAACCCCTTTTGTCATTCTGAGCGCAGCGAAGAATCTTATGTTTTGGCTTTTTAAGGTCCTGAAGTCCTGTCATGCGGAAAAGCTGTTTTTAATTTTTAATATTGGACTTCTTCGGAAATTGATTTTTCGCTGTCAGCTGAGCGCAGCGAAGGGTCTTAAAATCAAGATTCTTCGCTTCGCTCAGAATGACAAACGCCAATTTCCGAAGAAGTCTATTGTCGAAGGACTGGCAAAATACATGATCGGGACAATGCGTTTAATAAGAAAGAAGACACTCATCCGGGCAATCGTTGTCGCCGCTTTTGTTCTTTTGCTGGCGGCTTGCGGCCTGGCGGTATGGTTAAAAGCATGGCCAAGGCAGAACAATACCGTCGCGGACAGGGCGTACAGCTG
>WQUN01000018.1 GCA_009782085.1 Bacillota bacterium | reverse complement strand
GCAAGTGGGTTCGAGGGATTTTGACGAAATCCTGCGAAAGAGCCAAAAGCCGGCCGCCGTGAATTTCACGGCGGACTGGTGCCCGGACTGCAGGCGGTTCAAGCCTGTTTTCGAAGCTGTCTCGGAAGAATACGCCGACAGAATCGACTTCTACTCCGTCGATACCGAGGAGCGCGGGGATCTCGCGGACAGATACGACGTCATGTCGATCCCGACGGTTTTCGTGTTTAAGAACGGCGAGACGGCGGGCAGGGACGCCGACGCCGGGACAAAGGCGAGGCTGCTGGATATGATATCGCCCTTGTTGTCCCGGTAACGCCGGTCCTCAGGGTATGACCTTTAGCAGCGGATACTCGATGATATCCTGCGCGCCGGCGGCTTTCAGCGCCGGGATCAGATCCCGCGCCTGGATCTCGTCGAGGATGGTTTCGATGGCGACCCAGGCCGCGCCGGCAGGCGGCGGCGCGTCCGCTGCGCCGTCCGCCCGGCCGCCGCCCACCAGCTTGGATACGGTCGGCTGTTTCATGGCCGGAAGAACGCTCAGTATTCTGTCCAGCGCCTCCTCCGGCACGTTCATCTTCAGCCCCACTTTAGCCCTAGCCCGGAGAGCGCCCTGAAGCAACACGGACAGGTTTTGGAGCTTCTCCCTCTTCCAGGGATCCTCCCAGGCCGCGCGATTGGCGTGCAGTTTTGTCGTGGACTCGAGTATCGTGGCGATGATCCTGAGTTTATTGGCGGCCAGGGAACTGCCGGTCTCGGTGAGATCGGCTATGGCGTCCACCAGATGTGGCACCTTCACTTCCGTGGCGCCCCATGAAAACTCGACCGCCGCCGTAACGCCGTGCTCCCGCAGATATTTTTCGGTGTTGTTGACCTGCTCCGCCGCCACGCGCCTGCCGTTTAGGTCGCCGACGTTTTTGATCCCGCTGTCCTCCGCGACGGCTATCACCAGCCTGATCGGGTTGGGCGTGCTCTTGGAATAGACCATGTCGGCGACTTCCACCACGTTGGCGCCGTTTTCCATGATCCAATCCAGACCGCTGATCCCCGCGTCCAATACTCCCTCATGAACATAGCGCGGTATTTCCTGGGCCCGCATCAGCAAAATCTCCAGCTCCGGGTCGTTGACCACCGGAAAGTAAGACCGGCTGGTATTCGAAATCCTGAAACCCGCCTGCCTGAATAATTCAAAAGTCGATTCCTGCAAACTTCCCGTCGGCAAACCCAGCCGCAGCTTCATGGCAAGACACCCCCGAATTTTGTGCAGCGATAACTGTCGTTGCTTTCAAATAAGTCCATTATACCATAACCAAAATCCGTATCAACAGGTCAGTCTGATTTCCGTTAAATTGCAAATTTGCCGTAAATTTGCCGCACCCGCCGTGGACCCCCCCTCTTGCATTCGCGGGAGAAAAGAGTATAATAGGCGGCATGTGCGAAACGCCGAAATTCAGAAAACGCGCCTGCGAAAATGGAGTGCACCGATGCTGGGAAAACTTAAAACGATCCTGATAGGCCGCCCGCTTCACAACGACCAGCTCCGGAACGAAAAGCTGAACGTCTTCTGGGGCCTGCCGATCATGGCCAGCGACGCGATATCGTCCGTGGCCTACGCCGTTGAGGAGATACTCTGGGTCCTGATAGCCGTCATCGGCGCGGCCTCTTACGGGTACATGTTCCTCGTGGCGGCGGCGATTATCCTTCTTTTGCTGATCCTCGTCTTTTCCTACCGCCAGACGATCGACACCTACCCGCTCGGCGGTGGGTCGTACACCGTCGCCAGGGAAAACCTCGGGGAGATACCGGGTCTGATGGCCTGCGGCGCTCTCGTCGTGGACTATATCCTCACGGTCGCGGTCAGCTCCACCTCGGGGGTCGCCGCGATAACCTCCGCCGTTCCCGCCCTTTTGCCGTACAGCGTGATCATCACGCTGGTGATCATCACGCTGATGACCATCGGCAACCTTAGGGGAGTCCGGGAATCCGCCCGTATCTTTGCGATACCTACATATATTTTCATCGTCTCGATGCTTATCATGATCGTGACAGGGTTTATCCGCGTGAAATTTCTCGGCTATCAGCCGGAGCCTCAGTTCACCGTGCCCCAGGTCATGGGGGACGTCTCGCTGTTTTTGCTCCTGCGCGCGTTCGCCGGGGGCCTGTCGGGCCTGACGGGCGTCGAGGCGGTCAGCAACGCCATTCCGAACTTCAAGAATCCCGCGCAGAAAAACGCCAAGCGGGTGCTGTACCTTTTGGCGCTGTTTGTCCTTTTGATCTTCGGCGGCACGTCCTATATGGCGTCCATATACCACGCGGTGCCCGACTATTCGGCGACCGTCGTCTCTCAGATCGTGTCCCAGATCTTCGGACGCAATTTCATGTACTACATCCTCCAGGTCTCGACGGCGGTTATCCTGTTCATGGCCGCGAACACCTCCTTCGCCGGGATGCCGATGCTCCTGTCTTTGGCCGCGCGGGACGGCTACATGCCCCGCCAGTTCAACACCAGGGGCGGGCGCCTGAGTTTCTCGAACGGGATAATAATCCTCAGCATCGCCGCCTGCCTTCTGGTCGTGATCTTCAAGGGCCATACGCACGGCCTGATACCCCTCTACGCGACGGGCGTGTTCCTCTCGTTCACGCTTTCCCAGCTCGGGATGCTGACGAGGTGGCTTCGCAGCAGGAAGCCCGGCTGGGCGCACAAGGCTATTATAAACGGCGTCGGCTTCCTCATGACTTCCGCGGCCGTGATCATCATCGCGGTCAGCAAGTTTTTGCAGGGCGCGTGGATCGCCATCCTGGCCATCGCCTTGCTGATAGTCCTGATGAAGGTCACGCGCAGGCACTACGCCGACGTGGCCAGGCAGCTCACCCTCCCGCCGGAGGAAGTAAAGGAGGAAACGGAGCTCATCCATGTGCAGAAGCACATGATCGTGCTCGTGAACACGCTCAACAAGGCGTCTTTGAAAGCCATAAACTACGCGAGGCAGCTGGCGAACAATCAGAACATCGAGGCTTTCAGCGTTTCGGTAGACGAGGAGCAGTCCGGGGCGCTGAGGGAAAAATGGAAAAAGTGCCGCATGACGGTCCCGCTTGTCATTAAATACTCCCCCTACAGGGACATAATCGGCACGCTTATGAAATACGTGGAATCCGAGGAGCACGCCTACAAGCCGGGAGACATGCTGACGCTGGTTATGCCGCAGTTTATCGTGGACAAGGTGTGGATGAACATATACCACAACCAGATGGCTTACATGATCAGGCAGAAGCTGCTGCACGACAGGCATATCGCGGTCATCATCGTGCCGTACGTGCTGGATAAGAGTGAGAAGAAAAACGGGAAGTGATTTTCCGAAGAAGCCTAGTGAAACGCAGGGAGGAATCGCAGTGCAACCGTCCGAAATACAACTCAGGGCCGCCGCCGTGAGGCAAAATATCGAAAAAGTCCTGGTCGGCAAGTCGAAGGAGATAGAGCTGGTTCTGACGGCGCTGCTGTCGAACGGGCACGTGCTGCTGGAGGACGCGCCGGGCACCGGCAAGACGACGCTGGCCAAGGCTTTGGCCAAGTCCGTGGATTGCAGGTTCAAAAGGATCCAGTTTACGCCCGACCTGCTGCCGACCGATCTGACCGGCCTTAACTACTACAGCCCCAAGACGGGCGAGTTCGCGTTCCGCCCGGGCGGGCTTTTCACGAACATTCTGCTGGCCGACGAGATCAACCGCGCCACGCCGCGGACCCAGTCCGGGCTGCTGGAGTGCATGGAGGAGCGGCAGATAACCGTGGACAGCGACACCTACCCCCTCGCCCCGCCGTACTTCGTCATAGCCACGCAAAACCCCGTCGAGACGCAGGGCACGTTCCCGCTTCCGGAGGCCCAGCTCGACCGTTTTCTGATGCAGCTGTCCGTCGGCTATCCCTCCCCGGAGGGCGAGGCGGACATAATCGGCCGCTTTATCGGGGAGAGCCCGCTGGAGACGCTGTCGCCCGCGGTTTCCGGCGCGGAGCTGGTCGAGATGCAAAAATCCGTTTCAGGCGTGAAAATCCATCCTGATATAAGGAAATACATAGTCGATTTGACCAGGGCCACCCGCGAGCACGAGACCGTGGCGCTGGGGGTCAGCCCGCGCGGGTCTTTGATGCTGGCCAGGGCGGCCCAGAGCTTCGCCGCCGTGCGGGGCAGGGCCTTTGTCACGCCGGAGGACGTGAAGTTTCTCGCGCCGTATGTGTACAGCCACAGGCTGATACTCCGCGGCGTCGGCCAGAGCGACCGGAAGAGCCAGGCGGTCGAGGACGCGCTGGCCCGCGTGCCGGCGCCGACGGAGGCGATCTGGTCATGATCGCCCTCGTCGTCATAATCGGCCTCGGGGTGGCGATCTGGCTGCAAAGGCTTGTCTACAACCGGTTCTGGAGCCGGAACCTCTCCGTGGAGATGTCCTTTTCCAAAAAAACCGCCGTCGAGGGGGCCACGGTCGTCCTCCTGGAGTCGCTCTCCAACGCGAAGCCGCTTCCCCTGCCGTGGGTGGCGGTCAAGTTCCAGGTGTCCAAATATCTGAACTTCACCGACAACCTGAACTCCAAGATAACCGACGACTACTACAGGAACGACCTGTTCAGCGTGATGATGTACCGGAAGATCACGCGCAGGCTGCCGTTCGTGTGCGCCAAGCGCGGCTATTATACGGTCAAGAGCCTCGACCTCGTCAGCGGCAACATTCTGATGAACTCCAAATACGCGGCCCAGTTCGACTGCCGCGCGGCGCTGACGGTCTATCCGTCGCTGATACCGCTGGGCGGGCTCGACGCGGTGTTCGCCAACCTGACTGGCTCCGTGCTGACCAGGCGCTTCATCCACCCGGACCCGTTCGAGTTCAAGGGCATCCGCGAGTACCAGCCCTACGACACGTTCCGCTCGATAAACTTCAAGGCGACGGCCAAGACCGGGGACCTGATGGTCAACATGAACGACTATACCGTTTCCCGGCAGGTCATATTGCTGCTGAACCTGGAGCGCTCCCACGACTGGCGCGACGATCTGCTGGACGAGCAGGCGATACGCCTCGCGGCGACGCTGGCGGAGCGCTTCGTGGCGCAGGGCGTGCCCGTGCGCTTTATCACGAACGGCCCCGACGTGTCCACGGGGCTCGTCTCCGACCTGCCGGAGGGCTCCGGCGCGGGGCATCTGAACAATATATACGAAGTCCTGGCCCGGATCGACCTGCTAAGGGAGACCCCGCCTTTCGCCGGGATGCTGACGGCCGCCGCGCTGGCGAGAAAGGCCGAGCCGCTTTACGTACTTATCTCGGAGTATCACCGGGACGACCTGGCCGAGGCGTTTCTGCGCCTTGGGGAAACGGGCGCTGAGGCGGTCTGGATCCTCCCGCGCAGGGCCGCGGAACCCGTCGCCCTCAATAAGAACCTGGAAGGAAAAGTCACGGAGTGGGAGGTGAAATAGATCCCGGTCCGCCCGGGATCGGTTACCAATGGGCGCACGGCGCAAATTCTTTGAGGATATCCTCCACAACGGCGCGATGCTGGCGCTTCTGCTCGGGATGTGCCTGCTGCCGGCGGCGCTCCTGTTCGGCGCTGGGACGGCTTACGCGCTTCTCGCGGCGGCTATCGTCCCGTTCTTTTTCAACCTCTTCCTTCGGCGGAAGGTCAGGAACGCCGCGCTTTTCCTCCTGGCGCACCTGCTGTTCCCCGCCGCGGCCTTTTTCCTGATTCCCGGCCTGCCCCTGAAGCTGGCGGCGCTGGCGGTCCTCGCCGTGATGGACGTCCTTTCGATATCCCAGCGGTTGAGCCGGAACCCGCGCGGCTATGGCGCAAGCCTCTGCGTGGCCGGGGTGGCCGTTCTGATTGTCATGTGCTTCCTCGCGGGGGCGCGGGGCCTGCCGCGCGTCGCTAACGTCTATCCGGCGCTCGCGGCGCTGATGTTCGGCGCGTATATCCTCTATTCCCACATGGCTAACGTGGACAGCTCCCTGGACGCCATTACGATGACATCCGTCCAGCCGGTCAAAGATATTCTTTCCTTCAACAACAGGGCCATGACCGCGTTCATGGTCATATTGCTTCTGGTCGTGATAATCTCGCCGTTTCTGATGATCGACAAGGTGGTCCTGCTGGCCGGGAAAGGGCTGTTGAACGGCCTGAGGTTCATTTTGTCCAGGCTGTTCGACAACGCCGCGCCCGCCGCGCCCGCCCCCACCGACGCCCCGGCCCCGGTTCCGGGCATGGGACAGGACATGATCGCGTTGCTGGGTCCCCCCGGCGAATCGGGGCGGTTTTGGGACGTTTTGCAGAACATCATACTGGGCGCCTTGTATATACTCATGTTCCCGGCCGCGGCGGCGCTTGTCGTCGTCCCGGTCTTCCTTTTCATACGCCGGTTCAACCGGACGCGCAAAAACGGGGCGGACGACATCGAATCCATCGCCCCGGACGCGGTTTTTAAGGACGCCGCCCGGAGGCTCCGGAACGCCGTTCCGTCCATATTCCGGGAGAACAGGACGCGAAGGCTGTTCCGGAAAAAGATGCAGGCGCACCTTCGGGCCGGCGCGCCGCTGGAGCCCTCGGACACGCCGTGGCAGATGGAGAGGAAGATAACAAAGGAGGACTTAAGGGATCTGGTAAAGGAATATGAGGAAGTCAGGTACGGAAAAGAATGACGTGCCAAACAATCCCGCCGCGCATACCTAAAGTTATACGCATTATACGAATCTCGATTAAAATCTTCACAGTCTGTCGCCGAAAACGCCGCAGAAGCGTTCGGCGTTTCGGCTCCGCCTGTGAAGTTTTAATCTGAGATTCGTATTAGGCACGCAAATGGCCTAACCACATAAACTGTAAAAAGAGGCATATGCGTTTTTCGCGGGAGGTTTACAACATGCTGCTTTCAGTAACAACGCCCTCAGGCCAGCGTATAGGGCTTGAGGTCGACCCAACGGACAAAGTGGAGGACATAAAGGCCAAAATACAGGAAAAGACAGGCTGCGCGCCCTGCCGGCAATCTCTGAGTTATAACGGCAAACCGCTTAAGGACGGCGACACGCTCCTTGACTTCATCGCCCAGGGCGAGTACAGCGCCCCGGAGGACTCCGCCGCCCAGGACGAGTCCGGCGCACCGGGGGATTCCGCCGCCCAGGACGAAACTAGCGCGTTCGGTGACTTGCTCGCCCAGGGCGGATCCGGCGTTCCGGGTGACTTTATCATCCAGGACGAATACAGCGCCCCGGGTGACTTTATCGTACGGGAGGACGGCGCGGCGGCCTTGTCTTCGGTCAGGCCAACGGTCAGGCTGGGGGACAGGGGACAAGCGGTTGTGGAACTTCAGACGTTGCTGGCTTCCCGCGGCTTTTCGCCCGGTCCGGCCGACGGGATATTCGGCCCCCTGACGCAAAATGCGGTCCTGGCTTTCCAAAGGGCCAACGGGCTGGCTGCGGACGGCATAGTCGGGCCGATAACATGGGGCGTGCTGCTCGGAGGTGGCGGAACGGAGCCGCCACCGCCGCCTGTCAGGCCCACGCTCAGATTTGGCGACAGGGGAGAGGCCGTCAGGGAATTGCAGACGCTGCTGGCTTCCCGCGGCTTTTCGCCCGGCCCTGCCGACGGAATATTCGGCTCGATGACGCAAAACGCGGTCATGGCCTTCCAAAGGGACCGCGGCCTCGCGGTGGACGGGATAGTCGGGCCGATCACCTGGGGCGCGCTGCTTGAGGCGGG
>WQUN01000017.1 GCA_009782085.1 Bacillota bacterium | reverse complement strand
AAAATGAAAGCAAAGCGTTCGGCACGCGAAATCAGGTCCCCAGAGGTGAACATCCGTATGGACAAGCCGCCGGTCATGGTCGTGGACGACATGGCGATCAATATAGAGATCCTGAGCGAGATACTCAAGTACGAATACGACGTGACCGGCGTCACGAGCGGCGTCGAGGCGGTGGACATGCTGTACCTCGGCGAGACGAACCCGAAGGTCATACTGCTGGACATACGGATGCCCGTCATGGACGGGTACGACGTGCTGCGCGCGATACAGATAGACGATACGCTCAAAAAGATACCGGTCATATTCATCACCGCGGAGGAGGCGGAGACGGAGGGCCTCGCCGCCGGGGCGGCGGACTTCATCGGCAAGCCGTTCAACCCGGACATAGTGAGGCTTCGGGTCGCGAACCAGATAAAGCTCAAGACCTACACGGACAGCCTCGAGGAGCTGGTCTGCCAGAAGACCGAGGAGATCACGGAGACGCAGGGCCGCATCCTGGAGACCATGGCAGACCTCATAGAATACCGGAGCATGGAGTCGGGCGAGCACATCAGGCGCACCGGCACTTTGACGACGCACCTGATAAACCACCTGATCGCGCGGACGCCCTACGCCTCCCAGATCGTCGCCCTCGACCCGTCCTTGCTGGTCAAGGCCGTGGTCATGCACGACATCGGCAAGATCGGCATACCGGACGGCATATTGCTCAAACCCGGCCGCCTGACCCCGGAGGAGTTCGAGGTCATAAAGACCCACACGACCATCGGCAAGGACATCGTGGAGTCCATATTGGTCAAGGATGACAGCCGGTACCTCCAGCACTGCCGCGACATCTGCCACTTCCACCACGAGCGGTTCGACGGCAAGGGGTACCCCACGGGCATTTCCGGCGAGGACATACCTCTGACCGCGCGGATACTGAGCGTCGTGGACGTGTACGACGCCCTGACGACCAAGCGCGTCTACAAGCCGGCCTATTCCCACGAGGACTCCGTCAACATGATCCTGGAGGGCAGCGGGACGCAGTTCGACCCGGTCGTCGCGGACGCGGTCTGGGAGGTCGGGGAGGCGTTTCGGAACGTGATAGAGATGTCGACGGGGTGATCCTCTCACATTCGTATTAACCCGTACTTCGCCGCGACGCGCCCGAGCATCCTGATTATCCTGTCCCCGGCGAAAAACATCAGCAAAGCGTTCGTCGCCCCGTGGAACACGTCGAAGAGCAGAGACGCGCCGTATATCGTGAGGACATAGACGAGCCCGGAGCCGCTCCCCATCGACACCAGCGACCATATGTTCATTATCCACCCGAACAGTATCCCCCACAGGAACGAGAAAACGACCCGGAAAGCCTTGCTCCCGCGCATCGGGACGCGCAAAAGCCCCGCCGCGAAGCCCATCAGCCCCCAGGCGAGCATCTGCCAGACGGTCCACGGCCCCATGCCCAAAACGAGCGAGGAGATCAGCGCCGTCAGCGCGCCGGTGACGAACCCGGCCTCCGGGCCGAAGACCGTGCCCGTGAGGATGATTATGAAGGAGGCCGGCTGGACGCCAGGCGGGAAGGCGGCGAACAGCGCCCTGCCGGCGGCGGCGGCCGTGGAGAGCACGGCGGTCAGCACGGTCTTTTCGACCGCGGCGGCCCTGTCCTCGAACAGGGCGAAGGACGCCAGGAGCGTCCCGGCGCAGACCGCGAACAGCGATACATACCAGGATCTCAGGAAGAACAGCGCCGCGGCCGCGGCGGCTAGAACAAGCCCTCCGTAAAGGAAGGCTTTTCGATTCCCCATATTTTAAGCACATCCTCGTAATACACGGCGTTTGGGTCGATGTGCTGCATACAGCGGTTGACGGCGGTGGAGTAGTAGCCGTTTCCCCGGAAAAACTCCCTCGGCGGCAGGCGGTAGGCGAGCGAGCCGTCGAAAAACATTCCGCATTCGGTGGCGAAGCCCGCCGCGAACTCCAGGTCGTGGGTGGTTATGACTATGGCGGCGTCCGGGGCCAGGCCGCGCAATGCCCGGGCGAAGAGCGTCTTGGAGTACGGGTCCAGGCCCTTTGTGGGCTCGTCGAGGATCATCAGGCCGGGCCTGCGCGAGAGAATCGCCAGCAGCACGGCCTTTTGCGCCTCGCCGCCGCTTATGTCATAGGGGTGGCGTTTCATCAGGCCGGAGAGCCCGAGCGTTCGCGCCGTTTCCTCCAGGACCCTTGCCTCGCCGCCGCTCCCCCATTGTATCTCGTCCTCCAGCCTTTCGGACAGGAAGTACGCCCGGACGTTCTGCGGCATATAGCCCACGCCGGGGACGTTCCGTTTCACCTTGCCCATCTGCGGCTTCAGAACGCCGCAGAGCAGCTTAAGGAACGTGCTCTTGCCGCTCCCGTTGCCGCCGACGACGCAAAGCCTTTCCCCCGGCGCGCAGGAGAAATTCAGGTTGCGTATGACGGGCGGCGCGCCGGGCTCGTATTGGAAAACCACGTCGCGGGCGGAGATCGCCGGGGGGATGTTGGAGACTTTGCCGGGGGCGGCGCGGCGGGCATGGCGCCCCGCGACGCCGTAACGCTTATCCGGCGTTTGGAGAATATTGCCCGTTCCGTTCGCGGCGGAAGCGGACGCGCACTGCGCGCCCCTACGGAATTCCGAGGCGTCCGCGCGGCTGACCGGCAAT
>WQUN01000016.1 GCA_009782085.1 Bacillota bacterium | reverse complement strand
TGTATTCCTGTTCCAGTTTATCCAGCCCCGTCTTGTTCATCACCGCGGCCGATATCAGGTCCAAAATATGCGGGCCGATCCAGCCGCTGATGCCCGACAGAGCGTAAATCAGGCTGTGCGCTATATTGAAGTGCTCCGCGACGAAGTAGATTATCACGCCGGTGAACGCGGCCACGAAGCACCCCGAAGCCATTCCTTTGTAACCCACTTGCATCTTGTCCTGTTGGTTAAGCAGGCGCGCTATGGCTCCGAAAGCCGCCAGGAGCGCCATTATAAAGATCTCGACCTTGTTGTCCACGGCGTCACCTCCCCCGCGTGTCCAACGGTTTGGCCGGCGGCTTCCGCCCGGCGGCGCCGGCACTTTCCGGCCCAGCGGCCTTTTGCGCGCCCAGCGCCCTGACCAGAGATTCCAGTATCTCCCTGTCCACGGTCACTCCGTTGGCTGGCTGAGGCTCCGTGGCGTCAGCCGGAGGCTCCGCATAGCCCTCGGGGCCGGCGCCGCTTTGCGGCCTCGGGGCCGGCGCCGGACCGTAAGGCGGCCCGTTTTCGTAGTAATAGCCGCCGCCGGCCGCCGGCCCGTAGCGCGGCCCATATAAGTCGTTCTGCCCGTTTCCGGGAGGCCAGGTTCTCCCGTCTTTTCGCCTGCGGTTTGAGCCTCTGCCGGCGGGATTCTGGTTGTATGCGCATTCTCTGCATTTGTTCGCGCTGTGGATGAGCATTACCACCAATGCCAGGTTGGCGAAGAACGTCGCGCCTATCACCAGCATCATGTCGATCCCGAGCAAGGAAGCCGGCTTCACGGTGATGCTTTGCTCACAGAGCCCCGCGACCACCAGGTAGCGGTGCTGATACTTCGCGTCTGTGGGCAGCCACTGGAAGTACATCTTGAAGTTGTTCACATTTTTGTCCGCGTCTGTGACCTGCAGGTCCACTTCCCCGTTGTTGTTGGCCTTGACGCTGCTTACGAAATTCGGGTAGGCAAACGGGTCGTCCAGAAGGACGGCGGTCTGCCGCTGGCTTACGGGCTGGTACTGGTCGTTGTACAGCACGGCGAACGTGGCGTATCTGTCGTCCGCCGCCTCCACCAACGGCACCACGTCCTGCGAATAGTCGTAAGTCTCCCAGTCGTTGTCGCGCTCCACAAGCCTATCCACCATCGTGGAGATCATGTTGACGGCGGCGCGCAGCTCAATGAACTTCTCGCTCATTATCACGTTCATCATTTCGTCATTGGCGTATTTGAAGAACATCGAAGAGCATATCATCAGGATTATCGGAAGCAGAAGCAGGTATTTTTTCCTGCTGTTCATAATATTTTTCATTGATATCCTCCTTGCGCGCGCGAGCCGTCCCGCCGCCGGGCGCCATGGCCGAATGAACAGCCGTGCGCCGCCGTGCGGCCGCCGGTCGGACCCGCTTCATCTATTAAGTCTTTTATTCCCCAAAAACGGCCGGAATCCGTACGCGAACCGCCGGTTTATTCCCCTTTGTCCGATCCGCTCGCAATCCCTGGCCGAGGCTTTTACCGATCCGCGTTTTCAATCCGCGTCTAAATCCGGAACCGGTATCGGAACCCGCCGCCCGGGGAAGCAAATCCCCGTTGGGTACAGGTTCTGATACCACTTTATGACAAGTCCCCGGAAAGTGTTACGCTTGTTTCTATAATGAAATGTGCCGGAATCCGCGCGCTTTTGCGGCGGAAAAGTAACACAAAATAGGACAATGAATACTATGTCTGTGGGACGAATTTTTCATGTCCCACAGGAGAGACGCAAAATGGACCTTCATACACTTTTACTGACTAAAAACGCCTGCTACGCGGCGGGCGCCAAACTGACCCCTACAGGGATCATGGTGCATTCCACGGGCTCCAACAACCCGTACCTTAAACGCTATCTGGGCCCGGATGACGGGCTGATCGGCGCGAACCCTGGAAACCATTGGAACCAGCCGAAGCCGGACGGCCGCGAGGTCTGCGTGCACGCGTTCATCGGCAGGCTGGCGGACGGCTCGGTGGCCGTTTATCAGAGTCTGCCCTGGAATATGAAGGGTTGGCACGCGGGCGGAAAGGCCAACGACAGCCACATCGGCTTTGAAATATGCGAGGACGGCCTGGACGACCGGGACTACTTCGAAAAGGTGTACCGGCAGGCGGCGGAGCTCTGCGCGTATCTGTGCGGAACGTACAACATCAGGCCCGAAAAGCCGTTCCTTATCTGCCACTGCGAGGGGTACGCCCTCGGCTTGGCCTCAAACCACGCGGACGTGATGCACTGGTTCCCGAAGTTCGGCAAGAGCATGGACACGTTCCGCGCCGACGTGAAGGCCGCACTAGCGGGCGGCGCGCCGGGAGCCGCCGAATACGCCAAGGCGGAGGCGGCGCCGTCCGGAGACGCGCGGGTCAACGTTGCGCCGGAAGAGGCCGCCGTGGAAAAAGCGGCCGCAAGCGGAATGATCACGGACCGCCAGTATTGGCTGAACGTTCTGGCCGGAAAGACGACGGCGGACGGCAGATTCATAAAACTCATGTTCGAGAACGCGGCGAAAAAAGCCGCGATTGCCGCGGACGCGGCCGGAAAGACGCCGGAGGAGGCCGCCGCGGACGCGGCCGGAAAGACGCCGGAGGAGGCCGCCGTGGACGGGGCCGTGGCTCTGGGGCTGGTCACCGACCGCCGGTATTGGCTGGACGTTTTGTCCGGCAAGACGGCGGCGGACAGGAAATATATACAAATAATAATGGAAAATGCTGGCAAGAATATATGAAAAAGGATTAATTCGGGCGGGTGACTGACATGATTAAAACCGGCGCCGGTTTGGCGGAATACGTAAGCTCGAAGCTAGGGACGGCGTATGTCTACGGCGCGAAGATGGAGATTCTGACAAAGGACAGGTATGATTCGCTGAAGAAAGCCTACGGCCCGAATATGGTGTGGGAAAGCGACGCCGGCAAGATAGGCAAAATGTGCTGCGACTGCTCGGGGCTGATCTCCGCCTATACGGGCAGATACCGCAGCTCGGCGGAGTACAGGAACACGGCGAGGGAGATCTTTCCGATAAACACCGTGACAAACGCGCCGATGGGCGCGCTGGTCTGGCTGCCGGGCCATATCGGGGTGTACGTGGGGATGGAAAAGGGCGTCCCGTATTATATAGCGGCGGACGGAAGCGCGTACGGGTGCAGGAAGCGCCCGCTGCCCGCCAACTTTACCCACTGGTTCCCGTGTCCGGACGTCCAGTACGCGGGGGAGACAGCCGCGTCCGGCGCGGTTGGCGATATAGCCGTCGGCGGCGCGGTTGGAGATATTGCCGCCGCCGGCGCGGTTGGAGATAAAGCCGTCGGTGGCGCGGTTGGCAAGATAACCACCGCCGGCGCGGTTGGAGATATTGCCGCCGCCGGCGGCGCGGCCGGCGATATAACCGTCGGCGGCGCGGTCACGATCAAGGCGGGCGCGGTATACGGCGGCCTGTCGGCCGCGCGCGGGAAGGCGGTGCCGCCGTCGGTCGTCGGCAGGCGGCTGACCGTCGGAAAGATACAGACCAATAAAGGCGCGCGGGAGGCGCTTCTGACGGAGATCTTCAGCTGGGTGGAGCTGCAGTGGCTTGCCGCGGCGCGGTAAGGATTAGACAAATTCTGGGGGGAAATATCGTGAAAAAAAAGATTATCATCATCGCGCTGGCGCTCGCCGCGGCGCTCGCGGCCGTCATAGGGGCCGCGGCCTCGTGTCACGGCGGAGCCGTAAGCGGGAGTTTGAAACTCGACAAGGACAGCTATGGACCAAATGAAAAAATAACCGTAAGCGTAGCCGGTATAACCGAGAAAATGGCAAATGATAAAGCGTTTGTCGCGATATACGCAAAAGACGCTGTGTGCAACGCCTGGGGCGAGAGCCAACGCCCCGCCGCCGGGAGCGGCGTCCTGGATTTCACGTCGCCGGCGGAGGCCGGAAATTACGAGATGCGCCTTTACAGGACCGGGAGTTTCGACGGCGGCAGGCCGACGTTCGTGGCCTCCGTCCCGTTCGTTGTTAATCAATCGGCCGCCGCCGGGAGCATTACGCTCGACGCCGCGTCCTACGCCGCCGGTTCGGCGATTACCGTCAAATACTCCGGGATAACGGGGCGGATGGCTGCGAACGGCGCTTTCGCGGCAATTTACGCGAAAGGCGCGGGGCATTACGCCGGCGGCGCGCGCTATGCTCTCCCACAGGGGGACGGCGCTATAACGCTGGCCGCGCCGAAAGAGGCCGGCGAATATGAGGTCAGGCTTTACGGCGCGAACCTGCTCTCCGCGGACGAGTCGCCAGTAATGACCGTCCCCTTTTCTGTGACCCCGCCCAAGACCGAGATGCAGAGGGCCGCTGAGATGGGGCTCGTCCCCGATACGCTCAAAAACGCCGACCTGTCCAAAAACATCAGCCGCGCCGAGTTCGCGGCGGTGGCGGTCAAAGTCTACGAGAACATTGCCGGCAAAAAGGCCGCGACATGGGGGAACCCGTTCACCGACACGACGGATATGGAAGTGCTGAAAGTGTACAACATCGGCCTGATGGCGGGAATTTCGCAGAGGGAATTCGCCCCGGACGCGACCCTGGACCGCGAACAGTGCGCGACGGTCATGACGCGCGCGCTGAAACAGGCCTATATCCCGGGCTGGACCATCTCTGCGGATGGCGGGTATACGCTCGTCTATCCGCCGATCGGAAAGTTCGCGGACGATCACAGGATCTCGGACTGGGCAAAACCGTCGGTATATTTCATGGCTTCGAACGGCGTGATCCCGGCTCTGGGCGGAAAGGTATATCTGCCCTGGGGCAAAGTCACGCGGGAGCAGGCGATCGTCGTCGGATTGAGAGTCGTGGAGAAGTTCGCGGGGAAGGGGCTGGAATATAAATAGGACGTCGTTAACGAGACGAAACAATCGTTGTCATCCTGAGCGAAGCGAAGGATATTAAATTCTTCGCCTACGGCTCAGAATGACATACAACAACGCATGATTGTGATCTTTCACAAAAATGACGTATTTCGTTGTAGGGCGCGCCGATACATCTGATTGGCTCTGTTCAAGCACAATTGTGCGGCAGTCTCGGCGCGCCGGGGACGGCGCGCCCTACAATGCTTGCGCGTATTGTATATTAATGCGTTGTCGTGCAGAATAACAGTTACAGGGCGGACTTGGCGTCCGCCCTGTTTTGTTTGTGCGCTTCGCAGACGCATATGAGTGGCTTAATTCTCGCCTTCCTGCTTCGGGCCTTTGCCCAGGCGGGCCTTCATGGCCGCCAGTTCGTCCTGCACGGCGGAATCGCCGAGGCCGGATTTGTATTTTTCCTCCAGCGCCTTCGCGGCGTCGACCGGCTCGGTGTTGAGGTCCGCCATGGCGTTGGCCGTGTCGAGCCTCTTGTTCACCTTGTCCTCCATGCGGTTGAAGGCTTCCTCGCCGCCGCGGTTGGTGTCCGGCATACTGAACTTGTTCACGCGCTCCTGCGTCTTGGCCACGGATTCCTTGGCCTTGATCATCGACTTGCGGGAGTTCAGGGCGCTGATGTCGCTTACGAGCTTGTCGTGGAGCTGGCGCATTTTCTCGGCGTTGGCGTGGGCCGCCTCGTAGGCCGTCTGAAGGCCGGCGCCGGCGGACTCGTATTCCTGCTTCTTGGCCAAAAACGTGGCCGCGTCCCCGTCGTTTCCGGCCAGCACGGCCTTCTCGGCGTAACGGACATAATCCGCGACTTTTTCGCGGTTCTCGTCGACCAGGCGCTGGCAGCGGGTCTCCTCCGCCATCACGCCGGCGGTCTCCATCTTGACGTCGGCCAAATCCTTGTTCATGTTGATCAGCATCTGATCAACCATTTTGGACGGGTCTTCCATCTTGTCCAGGAGCGCGTTCACGTTCGACGACATGATGTCCTTAAATCTGCCTAATATCCCCATTTTCCGTTCCTCCTTATTTATATTTGTCCTCAAGCCCTGTCGGGCCCGGGCCAAGTTCCTCGATGGGAGTTTCAAGTATCTTCTGCGTCTGCTCCGCCTCCAGGTTCTTCTGCTTCTTGCGCCTGTTCCACCAGACGAACAGCAGGACCAAAATCACGAGGACGATCAGCACGAGCAAAACCGGGATCCACGGCGACCTGGTCACGGTCATGATCCGGACGGCCGCGTCGTCGAAGGATTTGCTGAAAAACTCATCCTCCGTCATACTGCCGTAGTAGTAGCGGTCTATATAGTCCAGCAAAATGTTGGCGGCCTCGTCGTCTATGACCGCCTTGGCCTGGGTGCCGGCCAGGTAGCCGGTCGCGTAGTTATCGTTGTTCTCCCAGAATATGACCAGCAGATGGGCCTCGTCGCGGAAGAGCAGGTCGTACTCCTGGTTGGCGAAGGCTTCCATGTCGGATTTCCAGTTCGCGCTGGTGGGATCCGTATTTCCGTTGACCGTGTCCGTGATATAGAGGTAGGGCTGGACGCCGGTCTTCGCGTAAAAGTTTTTCATTCCGGCTTCCAGGGTCACGGGGTTCTGTATCCAGTTCAGTTCGTCCGTATACCAGCCGGTCTCCGTGACCGCGCCCTTAGGCAGGGGCTCGCG
The DNA here is from genome assembly GCA_009782085.1 of Bacillota bacterium. Lineage (GTDB taxonomy): Bacteria > Bacillota > Clostridia > Lachnospirales > WQUN01 > WQUN01. The sequence goes on along the minus strand of WQUN01000016.1, from coordinate 10,513 downwards.
TTTGATCGTGGAACTGGTCACCTCGGAGCCGCCGGACGAACTCCCTACGGACACGCCCCCGGAAAAACTGAATAACAATACGGCCACGAATATTAATACTATCGCGGCGATGAAAATCACCGTGCATCCGACGCCGCCGCAGCCTCCGCCGCCGCCCCCGTAGAAGCCCCGGCGAAAACCTCCGCCGCCCGGGAACATCGGCCCGCCGCCCATCGGCGGCCTCCCTCCCGGAGGCAACCCTCCGCCCGGAGACCCGCCCCTGAAACCGCCGCCGGATGAAAACCCTCCGCCCGTGAAACCGCCTCTGCTGGCGCCTCCGCCGCCGGAGCGCCCGCCGAAGGAGCGGCCGCCGCCGCCGCCGAAGGAGCGGCCTCCGCCGCCCGAAAAGCCCCCTCCTCCGCCCGAAAAGCCTCCGCCGCCGCCTGAAAATCCGCCTCTTGGCACTACACAGACCTCCCGATGAAATCGCCGCCGGTTTATGCCGGATGCCGAAAACTCCGGTTTGGCAAGAAACGCCTTTGCCTTACGGGGCGATTTGTTTGCATATGCATTGATTATAACATACGCGGAATAAAAATAAAAGTCTCCAAAATATTTTTGTAAAATAACCGCATTTTTTGCATTTCATACGTACATTCCGCAAACCCTTGACTGTCCCCCGCCGGGGGGCTAAACTGTGTTGTCGTTTGAAATTGAGTTTCAACAGCTCATTTCAAATCGAAACGACTGTATCCCACTACGAATATGGAGGTTTTTGGGAATGCTGAAAAAATGCGCCGCACTATTGCTGACGGCGGTATTCGCCCTGTCCCTATGCGCCCTCGCAGCGGCCGCCGAACCCGCGGGGAGCCCCGTCCGCGTCCGGATCGAGAGCTGCGTCGCCGGGAGCTATGAGACTCTCCTTCCGACCACGACCGTCTATCTCTCCAACTCCGAGGACACGGCCTACTGGGCGCTCTACTTCGCCCTGGCCGCCAAAACGGGCGACGCCGGCGGCGCCCTGCAATACGAGACCTCCGACTACGGCATGTACATCACGTCCATCATGGGCCATGCCCAGGACGACGTAAGCTCGTGGATGTACGCGGTCAACAACGAGACCCCCTGGGTCGGCTTCGACAAGTGCGTCCTGCAAAGCGGCGACTCCGTGGTCTTTTACCTGATCGACTGGCAGGCCGCCGCGTACGCGTATTTTGACGAGCCGATGGTCACGCCCGACGTCGGCGAGGAATTCACCCTGACGCTAAGAAGCAACACCTGGGACGAGACGGGCCTGCCCGTCGAAGGCGCGGCGATACTTATAAACGGCGAGCCTTCCGGATATGTGACAGGCGCGGACGGCGCGGTCAGGCTCAGCCTCCCCGAGGCAGGGACATACGCCATAAGCGCCTCCCTCCGGGATAAGGCCGGTAAGGAGACCATATCCCGCCCGTTCTGCGAGGCCGCCGCGGCTCCGGCGGGCGGCGCGGGCGCCGTGCTCAGGGTCAGCGCCGAGTACGGCGCGGTTTTCCTGAACCGGACGCTTCTCGACGTCCCAGTCGCCCCATATTCGCAGGGCGGCGCGCTCTACCTCCCGCTCCGGGCCGTGGCCGCGAATCTCGGCGGCGTCGTCGGTTGGGACCCCGACACCCTAACGGCTTCCGTCAGGTTCAACGGCCGAGATTACGCCTGCGGCGTGACCGTACCCATAGACGGGGCCTTCCCGATGATAGTCCGCGACAGGATGATGGTTCCGGCCAAATTCATAACCGACGTGTTCGGGATCGAAGTGACGAAAAACCGGTAGGGGCGGAGCATATCCACTGGACGCAGTGGCGGAGCTCAACGCCTGCAAGCTAAGCTGGGAATTAATACCATATCCAAAACAAAGGTTCTTTTGCCTTGTCATCCTGAGCGTAGCGAAGGATCTTGTTCTTGTCCGACGTGCAATTACGCACAAAAAGATTCTTCGCGTTCGGCTCAGAATGACATTAAGCCGCACAAAAGCTGCAACAATTAGCCATATGGTAAATTATTACAGCTTAGCTTGCGGCCGTTGGGGGCGGAGCTTGTCTCCGCCCGATGTGGGAACGGAGCATATCCCAATGTCAACAGGTTAATACTACAACGAACAATGTCCGAAAACCGGCATTATCGTAGGGTCGGGGTTTCATCCCCGACCGCAAAATGCCCTGTATTACACATTCCCGGGCGGGCATGGAAGCCCGCCCCTACAGGATTTACGCAAGTGTTCGTTGTGGTGTTAAGCGGTGCGGCATGGAAGCCGCAGCTAAAGTCGTTTCGATTTGAAATGAGTTGAAAACGAGCGCGAAACGACTGTTGTTCTATCGCGCGAAGTTTGAAGCTCAATTTTAAACGAAACGACTATGCAAAGCCTCATCCCTCGTAGGGTCGGGGTTCCATCCCCGACCGAACAACCCGTAGGCTTATCCTTAACCTGTTGACATTGGGTCGAATTCAGGTTCAAACCTCATTCCTGCGCGATATGCCTGACCACCCGTTTCCCGTATCTCCTGGCCTCACCCCTGTTCCGCGCCGCCTTCCCTATCTCCGCGACAACCGTCGGCACGGCCGACAGCCCGATCGCCGCGCCCCACTGCTCCCATCCCATGGCCGACATCCCGAAAAACCCTGCCGCCGGCGGGATCAGCACGATCAGCGCGAACAGCGCGATCATCCCCGCGGCGCTCAAGGCCAGCCCGGGATTGTCCGCGAACCCTTTGCCGAACGCCGAACGCCTGCTCCGGACAGTGAACACGTGCAATATGGAAGTCCACCCGACGACCAGAAACGACATGGTCTGCCCGACGACGTGCGCGGCCGGGCGCGAGGCCGAAACTCCTGCAAATGCCCCTATATAGTACCCGGCCCAGGCCACCGCCACGAACGCGGCCGTCTGCACGGCGATCACGAGCCCCAGGCCCTCGAACAGGCTCTCGCCGCGCCCGACGGGCCTGCGTTCCATGACCGTCTGGCCGGACTTCTCGTAGGCGAGCCGTATGCCGGGTATGCCGTCCCCGAGTACGTTTATCAGAAGCAGCATGATCGGCGTCAGCGGCAGGCCCCAGCCGATAAGCTGCGCGCCGAGCATTATCGCTATCTCCGAAAAATTGCAGACCAACAGGAAATACACGGTCTTGCGTATGTTCAAGTACACGTCGCGCCCCTGGCGCACGGCTTCCACGATCGTGCTGAAATTGTCGTCGGTCAGGATCATGTCCGACGCGCTCTTCGCGACCTCCGTCCCCGCGGCGCCCATCGCCACGCCGACGTCCGCGGCCTTCAGCGCCGGGGCGTCGTTGACCCCGTCCCCGGTCATCGCGACGACCTCGCCGCGCTCCTGCCACGCCTCCACGATGCGTATCTTGTCCTCCGGCGAGACCCTGGCGTACACGGAATACCCCGCCGCGTTACCGACCAGCTCCGCGTCGCTCATCCGGGCCAGCCCCGCCCCGGTCAGCACCCGCTCCCCCTCCGACAGTATCCCGATCTGCCGCGCGATGGCCTCCGCCGTCACCGCGTGGTCGCCGGTTATCATCACCGTGCGTATCCCGGCCTTTTTCGCCGTGGCTACGGCCTCCGCGGCCTCCGGCCTGGGCGGGTCGATTATGCCGGCAATGCCCTCGAAATCCAGCTCCCGCTCCGCCTCGCCGAGGTTCCCGGCCTCCGGCAGCCCGTCCAAATGCCTGCTCCCGAGCGCTATGACACGCAAAGCGTCCCCGGCGAACGTGTCGTGCATCTCCTCCCGCGCTTTTTTCCTCTCCGGCGGCGCCTCCTTAAACGGCACCCTGTCGAAGGCCCCGCTGCAAAGGACAAGATACCCGCCGCGCGGGTCGCGGCATATCGCGGTCATCATCTTGCGCTCCGACGAGAACGGGATCTCCGCGACCCTGGGATAGATTATCTCGAGCTCTCTCCTGTCGCCGCCCTTTTCGCCGAACAGGCGCATTATCGCCGCCTCCGTCGGGCTCCCGGTTATCCTCGCGCTCCCGTCGGGCAGCGTCTCGACGCCGGCGTTCGACGCCAGGGCGAATTTACTTAAAAATTCCGCCTGTTCCGCCGAAAAGTCGCCGCCTTCGCCGAACACGCCGGCCTCCTCCGTCCACAGCCGCCTGACCGCCATGCGGTTCTGGGTCAGCGTGCCCGTCTTGTCAGTGCATATGACCGACGTGCTCCCCAAAGTCTCCACTGCCGGCAGCTTCCGTATCAGCGCGCGCCTGCCGGCCATCTCAGTCACTCCGCGGGCGAGCGCCAGCGTCACGATCAGCGACAGAGTCTCCGGCACGGCGGCGACGGCGAGCGATATGGCTATGAAAACAGTGCCCCACAGGTCAGCGCCCCGCAGGAAGTCTATCAGAAACACCACCAGCGCGGAAATCACCGCGATCAGGCTGATGATCTTCCCGACCTTGTCCAGCCGGGCCTGCAGCGGCGTCCTGAGTTTCTGCGCGTCGTTCAGAAATCCCGCTATGCGGCCGATCTGCGTGTCCATGCCAGTCGCCGTGACAAGCGCGCGCCCGCGCCCGGCCGTGATAAGGCAGCCGGAAAAAACCATGTTGATCTGATCCGCCGCCGGCACGCTCCCAGAGAGGGCCGCCTCCGCGTTCTTCTCCGACGGCTCGCTCTCGCCGGTCAACGCTGACTCGTCCGCCGCCAGGCCGCCGGCCTCCAGCAGCCGCGCGTCCGCCGCGACCAGATCGCCCGTGTTCAAAATCAGTATGTCCCCCGGCACAAGCTCCGCCGAACCGACCGTCTCCCGCCTGCCGTCCCTGAGCGCCAGACATGAGGGGCTGTTCATATTTTTAAGCGCGGCCAGCGACTTTTCGGCGCTTCTCTCCTGAGTGACCGCCAGCGCCATGTTCAGAACGACGATGCCCATTATCACGGCGAACTCCGCGAAGCCGCCGCCGTGGGCCAGGCCCATGACGAGCGACATGACGGCCGCGAAAATCAAAATAAGCGCGGACACGTCGCGGAGGTTTCGCAGAATCTTTTTCCCGACACCCTCGCCTTTCTGCTCCGCAAATTCGTTTTTCCCGTATTTAAGCCGCCGTTCGGCCACGGAGGCGGCTGAAAGCCCGGTTTCGGGATCGGTCCCGAATTCCCGGAGCAAATCCGCCCGGTCTTTTTCATACCAGTCGCGCATGACGTCACCTCGAAACAAAGGTTCCCTCCTCATAAAATCACCGGCCCGCGCCTGTATTCCTCGCCTCCGGCAAACGCCCCCAGCGCCAGATTATAAATATCCGTCATCCTGATCTCCGTCTCCAGCATCTCCACCCCCGCCGTCCCCAGCCGTTTCCGCGCGTTTTTCATATTCACGATCACCGGAAGCCCGGCCTTCCTCCCGATCTCCCCGACGAGCGCCGCGCGCTCTCTCCTGAACCCCAGAACGCGTATATACTGCGGCCCCCCGAGCGCCTTGAACCGCGCCGCGTCGTCCTTTTTGATCCCCAGCACCGCGTGCAGAGCCGCCCGCTGGAGCCGCGTGTATGTATACCGCCTGGTCTTGGCGCCTGCCAGGATCCCGGCCAGGCCGGCCCTCTCCCCGGCGAACCGCGTGAACCGGTTATGCAGCCCCTCGTCCATGCCAAGTATCCCTTTCAGATACCCCTCCCCGCCTGTCTTGACCAAATATTGGAATATCATGCTGTAATCCTCCAGGGCGGGAAATCTCCCGCCGTACCGGCTTAAAATCTCATACGCGAACGGGGGGAGCGCGTCCGCGGCCTCCGCGAGGCGGCCGCTTCCGGCGGTTTTGCGTATCTCGCTCGCCGAGGCGTAGTCTCCCCTCTTTACCGTATAGGGCGCGATTCCGGATCCGAGCTTTTTAAGCGCGTTCAGGTACAGCGCCCCAAGCGTCCCGTTCGGCCCGTCGAACACCGACGAACCCGGAACGCCGCCGTCCGCTCCTTCGGCAGGAACGCCGCCCCCCGCGTTACCTGCCGCCGCGCCGTCCTCCGCTCCTTTTGCCGCCGCGCCGAACGCCGCCGGAAACGAGGCCCCGTTTCCCAGCGCGCCACGAAGCCTCTTACCGAAGCCGGCGTCCTCGTCCAGCAAGTCCCTCGCGGCCTCGATGTCCGCGAGGTTTCCGCTCTCGCTCCCGAAGCACAGGCAGTTGACGACCCCGGTCCTTTCGAGCAAAGTCACGGCGGCGTCGGCAAAGTCCCCGGCGGCGGACGCGGCAAAGAGCGTCGGAAGCTCGATCACCGCGTCCGCGCCGCCCTCGAGCGCCATGCGCGTCCTGGCGAATTTGTCGCAAAGGGCCGGCTCCCCGCGCTGCACGAAGTTTCCGCTCATCACGACGACCACGCGCTCCGCGCCGGTCGTCTCCTTCGACGCGCGCATATGGTAGAGATGCCCGTTGTGGAACGGGTTGTACTCCGCGATAATGCCCAGGACGCGGCAAGGGCCGAACCCCTGCCGCGCATGGTTTATAAGGTGTGACATTGCCTCACGGCTCCCTATAGTTTACTATCTCGGCTCCAATATCCTCTGCCTTTGTTTCTGGCCGGGGTACAGTATCGGTTCGAGGTCCTTCACTCCCACGCCCGACAGCCTGTCTGTTATCTCAGCCATTTCGCGCATCGTGATATGCGAATGCGGATAGAAGTTCCCGTTGGCGTCGACGCTGATTATCCCGTGCTCCAGGTATTTGTTTATCGCGTAGAATGCCTCCGGATTCTCGTGTTTGTCTATATCCCTGATTTTCCCGGTGTCAAAATCCACGGTGTCCGGCAGGCTGAACACGCGGTCCATATACATTATCAGATCCTGTTTTGTTATAGGCGCCTGCGGGTTGAAGTTGCCGTTCCCGTCGCCCTCCGCGATCCCGTAATACATAGCCTTCCGTATAAAGAACCTGTCCGGGCCGTTCCCGGCGTCGCCGAACACGTCCGCGCCGGACGCCGGGTCGGGAAGCAAAGTCGCCATCCTCATTATGACCTTTATGGCCTGGCCTCTGGTCAACACCGCGTTCTCGTCGTACTCCCGCTCGCTGAACCAGCCCTTTTTTATCGTGTCGCTGACCACCCTGCTCCGTCCTTGCCCACCGCTCCGCGCTCCGGCGGGATAGCCAGTATTCGGGCCTCCGGATAAAGCGGCGGCGTTGGCCGTTCCGTAGCCGGCGGGGCCGGCGTTCGCGCCGTACGGCCGCTCCGCGCCCGCGGCGGCGTTTGAGCCATACGGCTGTCCCGCGCCCGCAGCGTTGCTTGACCCGTACGGCCGCTCCGCGCCGTAATTATTCGCATACGGCGGCGCGGCCCCGCCTACATTGGCTCCGCCGCCGGTTACGGTATCCGCGCCATACGGCCGTCCCGCTCCCGCAGCGTTGTTCGCCGCATAAGGTCGCGCCGTTCCGTTTTCATTCGCATTCGGAGATACTGCCCCGTTATAAGCGGCTCCCGTATTTGCCAAGTAAGGCTGTACCGAGGCGTAACTCGCCGTAAAGGGCTGCCCCCCCGCGCTGCCCGCCGTGAAAGGCGCTGTTACCCCGGCGTTGGCAGTTCCGGCGTTGCCTGCGTAAGGCTGGGCCGCTCCATAACTTTCCGCGTAAGGCTGCGTCATACCGAAATTACCCGCGTAAGGTGACACGGCCCCGAAATTGACTGCTCCGGCGTTGGCATTCCCGGCATTGGCGGCTCCTGTATTGGCATTCCCGAAATTGGCGGTTCCGGCGTTAACAGCCCCGGCGTTGCCCGCAAACGGCTGCGCGCCTCCTGCCGCGTAAGGCGATGCCGCGCCCGCGTAGGATGCCCCGGCGTTGCCGGAGTAAGGCTGCGTCGCCCCGTAACTTGTCATGTTAGGCTGCGTCACACCGGCGTTGCCCGCAAACGGCTGCGCGCCTCCCACCGCGTAGGGCGATGCCGCGCCCGCGTAGGATGTCCCGGCGTTGCCGGAGTAGGGCTGCGTCGCCCCGTAACTTGTCATGTTAGGCTGCGTCACACCGGCGTTGCCCGCAAACGGCTGCGCGCCTCCCACCGCGTAGGGCGAAGCCGCGCCCGCGTAGGAAATCCCGGCGTTGCCGAAGTAAGGCTGCGTCCCACCCGCCGCGTAGGGCGAAGCCGCGCCCGCGTAGGATGCCCCGGCGTTGCCGGCATATGGCTGCGCCGCTCCGTAACTTGTCATGTTAGGCTGCGTCACACCGGCGTTGCCCGCAAACGGCTGCGTCCCACCTGCCGCGTAATGCAAAGCCGCGCCCGCGGAAGTCCCCGCGCCGCTCATGATCTGCGCGAAGTCCACGGCGGCTGGGGTTCCCCGCGCGACGGCTCCGCGCGCTCCCATACCGGTCCCCGCGCCGGGTATCTCATTCAACCCCGTTCCGGCGTTCGCGCCGACGGTCCTGTCCGGCATATACGCAATATTCAATCCGCCGGCTCCGCCCGTCCCGGCTGCGGCATTCGCTCCGGTTTCCGTCTCCGCGCCGCCGTCACGCCCTTCGTTCCCGCCTGACGGCCGCGTCTGGCTCCTGCTCATGATCACAGTATCCTTGGTAACGGTGTTTCCGTTCTCGTCCAAATACTCCTCGGTGATCCACTCGTTGCTGAAAGAGGTAGCTCCCGCCGTGCGCCCCGGATTGGTCAAACCGCCGGTTCCCGGTGCTTCGGCCTGCCTCGCGGCCGCCGCCGGCCGTTCCGCGGGAGCTGGCTGATCCATAGGCCGCGGCGTGGGAGCCGGCCGTTCTGTGGGCCGCGGTGTAGGAGTCGGCCGTTCTGCAGGCTGCGGCGTGGGGGTCGGCCTGACGGCAGACAACCCCGTCGGCGAGGCTGTCGGCCTTGCGGCTGCCGCGGGCCGTCCCGTTGGAACGGTAGCCGTCGGGGCGGCCGTAGGCGCAAACGTAGAAGCGGGCCACAACGTTCCGGCCGGCGCAGGCTCTCCTGCGGCGGGCGTCGGCTCCGCCGCGGCGGACTTATAACCGGCGTACTGCACCCAGATCCTGGCGTCGTCCTGCCCAAGGGCCCAGCTGCCGGAGCCCAGCAGCCCGTATGATTCCACCAGCTTCAGCTTATAGGCCGTGGATTGCAGATCGTCGTACCATATTTTATACTTCCCCGGCGTCAGCACCCTTCCCCCCCAGAGCTTCGGCATGACCTCGCCGTCCTTGAGGGTCAGGTCGAGTTCCGCTGTCTGCAGATCGTCGTGGTAAACCTTTTTCGTCTCATAATTGTCTATAAGGTTAGTTATATCGACGGCCGTCAGCCCGTGCCCGCCGACCGCGTCGCCTTCTTTCCAATACCTGCCGTAAAACGGCATTCCGAGCACGATCTTGTCCGGCGTCGTATTTTGCAGAGCGTACTCGATCGATTTCCTGACCCACTCCGCGCTGGCCACCGGGCCGGCGGGGCCGCCGTAGTACGACTCGTCGTAGCCCATTACGATCAGATAGTCGCACGACCGCGCGAGGCCCGCGTAGTCATAGGAGCCGTGCCAGCCGGCCGTCCATCTGTACGGGTTCGCCGCCACCGCGACGGAGAGTATCCTGTCGGGGAGCTTGTCCCGCAGGCGGCGGACAAAGGCCGTGTGCGGATCTCTCTGCGCAGCCGGAAGGTTTTCTATGTCCACTATGACGCCGTCCAGGGCGTTCCCATAGACCGCCTCGGCGATCTGGGAAGTCAGCGCCTCCGTGTTCGCCATGGCGTTCTCGCCGTAAGGCCTGTCCCAGTGATTCGTTATAAAAGGCGTCACCTTGACGCCTTTGTCGTGCATGGCGCGTATAAAGGCTGCGTCCATCTTGGGAATGACGAGGCCTCCGTCGGGTCCGACCTCGAAATAGTCGGGCGATACGCTGTTCAGCACGCCCTCCGCGTTCTGCATATACTTGTTGTACTGCGTCGTCGTGCCCCCGTACAGAAATGACATGGCGTGCCCGTGAGCCGCGGCGGGGCTTGCCGCGCACAGGCTCAGGATCAGCGCCAGCGCCGTTTTTGTGACCTTTTTCAAGTGTATCCTCCTCTAATCCTACATTTTTTGTCAACGATTGTAAATACCGTTTTTGTCGACGATTGTAAATACTGCGCGGATTATAAGGATATTTTTCGCCCCTGACAAAAAGATATGCCAGGGGCGCGAGGTCAAATTATGGCAAATAGTCTTTTTTGGCAAAACAAAGCCGGCCTTCCGGCCGGCTTATAAAGTCCATTATCAGTTACCTGGGTTACCCGTGCGCTCATTTACAACACGCCGGCCGCGTCCAGGCGCTTCTCGATGGCGTCCAGCTTGTCGAAGATCGCGCCGTGTTCCAGCTTGTTGTCGTTTTCCAGCAGTACAAGATTGTTATGTATGTCCCCGACGCGGTTCTCAACGTTCCCGAGACGGCTATCGACGCTCCCGACGCGGTTCTCGACGTTCCCTAGACGGTTCTCGACGTTCCCGACGCGATTCTCGACGTTCCCTAGACGGTTCTCGACGTTCCCTAGACGGTTCTCGACGTTTTCGAGACGGTTCTCGACGTTTTCGAGACGGTTCTCGACGTTTTCGAGACGGTTCTCGACGTTTTCGAGACGGTTCTCGACGT
>WQUN01000015.1 GCA_009782085.1 Bacillota bacterium | reverse complement strand
AAGGCGTTTCGATTTGAAATGAGCTGAAAACGAGCGCGAAACGACCAATGTTCAGGGGCGTTTCGCGCGAAGTTTGAAGCTCAATTTCAAACGAAACGACGATAATCCAACCCCACTAACGAAAGGAAGTCAACCCATGCCACTTACAACCACCGGGGAAATGTTCAAAAAAGCCTACGCCGGCGGGTACGCCGTCGGCGCGTTCAACGTGAACAACATGGAGATCGTGCAGGGCATCACCGAAGCCGCGCAGGAGCTTAGGTCGCCCGTGATCCTCCAGGTCAGCGCCGGGGCGCGCAAATACGCCAGCCACACCTATCTGATGAAGCTGGTCGAGGCCGCCGTGGCGGAGACGGACATCCCCATCGCGCTCCACCTGGACCACGGCGCGGACTTCGACATCTGCAAGAGCTGCATCGACGGCGGCTTCACCTCCGTCATGATCGACGGGAGCCACCACGGTTTCGCGGAAAACATCGAGCTGACCAAGAAGGTCGTGGACTACGCGCATTCCAAGGGCGTGTCCGTGGAGGGCGAGCTGGGCCAGCTCGCTGGGATCGAGGACGCCGTGAACGTGTCCGCCGAAAACGCCTCATACACCCAGCCGGGCCAGGTCGAGGAGTTCGTCGGCAAGACGGGCGTGGACTCCCTCGCCATCGCCATAGGCACCAGCCACGGCGCGTTCAAGTTCAAGCCCGGCGTGGAGCCCCAGCTTCGCTTCGACATACTCGAGGAAGTCGCCGGGCGCCTGCCGGGCTTCCCGATCGTGCTCCACGGCGCGTCCAGCGTGCCGCGGGAGTTCATCGACGAGATAAACCAATACGGCGGCGTCCTGCCCGGGGCCATAGGCATCCCGGAGGAAATGCTCCGCCGGGCCGCGGGGAGCGCCGTCTGCAAGATCAACATCGACAGCGACATACGCATGGCGATGACCGCCGCCATACGCAAATATTTGGCCTTAAATCCCGACAAGTTCGACCCGCGCGAGTATCTGAAGCCCGCGCGCCAGGCCGTGAAGGACATGGTCGCGCACAAGATCAGGAACGTCCTGGGCTGCGAAGGCAAGGCTTGAGCATTATGGGATTAATCCCCTTTGGAGGCGTTATATGGACCCCGAACTAGACCGGCTCTCGGTCAACACCATCCGTTTCCTGGCCGCGGAGGCCGTCCAGGCCGCGAACAGCGGCCACCCCGGCCTGCCGATGGGCGCGGCCCCGGCGGCCTACGCCCTCTGGAGCCGTTGCATGTCCTTTAACCCGGATAACCCGGCCTGGCCGGGCAGGGACCGCTTCGTCCTGTCCGCCGGCCACGGCTCCGCTCTGCTCTACTCGCTTTTGCACCTGTTCGGCTTCGGCCTTACAGTCGGCGACCTGAGGCAGTTCCGGCAGCTCGGGAGCCGGACCCCCGGCCACCCGGAATACGGCCATACGGCCGGCGTGGAGGTGACCACCGGCCCGCTGGGCCAGGGCATCGCCAACGCCGTAGGCATGGCCTGGGCCGAAAAATACATGGCGGCGACGTTCAACAGGCCCGGCCATGAGATCGTGGACAACTACACCTTCGCGCTCTGCGGGGACGGCTGCATGATGGAGGGCGTCTCGTCGGAGGCGGCCTCTTTGGCCGGGACGCTCGGCCTGGGCAGGCTGATACTGCTCTACGACTCCAACAACATCACCATCGAGGGCGGCACGGACATAGCCTTCCGCGAGAACGTGCCAGACCGCTTCCGCGCCTACGGCTGGGACGTTTCGCGCGTGGACGACGGTAACGACCCGGAGGCGATAACGAAGGCGATCGAGGCGGCGAAGGCCGTCCGGGACAGGCCGTCCTTGATCGAGATAAAGACGGTGATCGGCTTCGGCGCGCCGAACAAACAGGGCACCGCGGCCGCCCACGGCGCCCCGCTGGGCAAGGACGAGCTCAGGCTCGCCAAGGAGAACCTCGGCTGGCCGTATGCGGAAGAGTTCTTCGTGCCCGATGAGGTGCGGGAGCATTTCAATGAGATCCGCAAAAAGCTGGCCCTGAAAGAGGCGGACTGGAACGCGAAGCTCGCCGGTTACAAAGAGGCGTACCCGGAAGACTATGAAAAATGGGTCTCGTGGCATGAGCCCGATTACGCCAAACTGCTTGGGGCCGACGACTTCTGGGAGTGGGACGGGGATCTGGCCACGCGCATCTCCTCCGAAAAGGTGCTGAACAAGGCCTGCAAGCTGGTTCCGAACCTCATCGGCGGCGCGGCGGACCTGTCGCCCTCCACCAACACCGTCATGGCCGGGCGGGGCGATTTCGGCCCGGAAAACCCCGCCGGGGCAAACCTGCACTTCGGCGTGCGCGAGCACGCCATGACCGCCATAGCCAACGGCATGTGCCTGTACGGCGGCCTTCGCCCTTACGCGGCCGGCTTCTTCGTGTTTTCGGACTATATGAAGCCCGCTTTGCGCCTGTCGGCCATGATGGGGCTTCCGGCGATATATGTCATGACCCACGACAGCATTGGCGTCGGCGAGGACGGCCCCACGCACGAGCCCGTCGAGCAGCTCGCCATGCTTAGGAGCACGCCGGGCTTCACCGTCGCGCGCCCCTGCGACACGCGGGAGACGGCGGCGGCGTGGTATCTGGCCCTGACGCGGACGCACGGCCCCACGGCCATCGTCCTGTCCCGCCAGGTCCTGCCGGCCCTGCCTGGGACGGGGAAGGCCGCGCTTAGGGGCGGATATGTCCTGAAGGATTTCGGAAAAGAGGACTGGACGCACGTGATTTTGATCGCCTCAGGTTCCGAAGTGGGCCTGATCTGGAAGGCCGCGGAGGCGCTGGAGGCGCGCGGGATCGCCGCGCGGGTCGTCAGTATGCCGTCGTGGGAGGTCTTTGACGAACAGGATGCGGAGTACAAAGAGAGCGTGCTGCCCAAAGCCGTGCGCGCGCGCGTCGCCGTGGAGGCGGCCTCCGGCTTCGGCTGGGAGAGGTTCGCGGGGCTCGACGGGGAGATAATCTGCATGGAGGGCTTCGGGGCGTCCGGCCCCGCGGGGAAGCTGTTCGAGAAATTCGGGTTCACCGTGGAAAACGTGGTCGAAAAAGCGACGAAGGCGGCGAGCCGCCGGTAACAAATGCATGTTTGGACGGCGTGTTCAATTATAGGCAACCTCTATAAACCCATTATTGAATGATGACAAATTTGTAGGGCGGGGGCTCTGCCCCCGCCGCCGCCGGAAAATTGTAGGGCGGGGCTCTGCCCCCGCCGCCGCCGGTAAACGGGGATATATCATTGCGAACAAACGGTGGTTGTAGGGCGGGGGCTCTGCCCCCGCCGCCGCCGGTAAACGGGGATTTATCAAACGGGTAGAGCGGTCGGGCATGGAAGCCCGACCCTACGGCACATTCACAACCCGGCAAAATCGGCGTTTGTAGGGTCTGGGTTCCCTCCCCGACCGATTCCCGGTTCCATCCCTAACCGATTTTACCACACCGTTAAATCATCGATTTGTAGGGCGGGGGCTTGCCCCCGCCGCCGGTAAGCGGGAATTCAGCGTTTTGAACAAACAAAGTCCTGCATCCGAAAAACATTTATGGAATTCCAGCGCCGAAAAGGGAATAAGACGCGCGGCAGTCATGAATAGCCTTACCCAGGTCAACTATCCGCCGCCGCGTCCAAAAATCCTCTCAAAAACCCGTGCGCGCGGGCGATCCGGCCGCGCCAGTCCTCCCCCCCGGTTCCGGAACGGTCAGTTCCGGAACGGTCACCTATACCACTCCCGCGAGCGGACATATCCGCCCTATCCAATCCCCCGGTTCCGGAACGGTCACCTACAAATCCCCCGCGCCCGGACATATCCCAGAACTCCCCCACGAACCGCCGCACGCCCAGTTCCCGCGCGGCTTTGATCCCCGCCGCAAAGTCCACGTGCCCCGAGCCGTACGGCACGTCCCGGTAGCGCCCCGGGGCGCTCTCCTTCAGGTGCAACGCCGCGATGTGCCCCTTCCCCGCCGCCAGGTCGTCCGCGACGCCGTGACCGTACAGGAGCGCGGCGTTGGTCAGGTTGCCCAGGTCGGGGTAGATTTGCAGCCACGGCGAACGCATATCGTCCACATAGGCCATGGCCTTTTTCACGGTGTCCATGAACGGCGTCTCCATCGTCTCAAACGCCAGAACGACTCCGCTTGCGGCGGCCATGCCCACGCATTTCCCCAGGTTTTCGCGGAAAAACGCCCGCGTCCGCTCCCCGCCCGGCTCGTAGTACACGTCGTACCCGGCGAGCTGGATAAGCCGCACGCCCCAATCGCAGGCCAGGCCGATCGCCCGCTCCGCGATATCGAGCGCCCTTGCCCGCCCGGCCGGGTCGGGATTTCCCAAGGAGAATTTCCTGTGCGCGCTCAGGCATATGCTGCCCAGCGGGACGCCGGCCTCCCGGGAGGCGTCCGCCGCCTCCCGGCGTTTCGCGGCGCCCCAGGACAGGCGCTCCAGCTTTTCGTCCGTCTCGTCTATGCTGACCTCCAGGAAATCGAAGCCGCAAGCCCCGGCGGCGGCGAGCTTTTCGCCCAAGGACAGGCTCCGCGGCATCGACTTCTCGTATAAGCCAAGCGTGTAATCCCGTCCCATGTATTTCTCACACCTTCACCAGCGTCTCGAACCCCTTCTCCAGCTCCGCGTCCGTCGGCACGTGGTCCGTCATGGTCTTTCGGTTGAAGCTGTCGTAAGCCGCCAGGTCGAAGTACCCAGTGCCGCTCAGGCCGAAGAGGATCGTCCTGGCCTCGCCGGTCTCCTTGCACCTGAGCGCCTCGTCCACGGCCGCCTTGATGGCGTGGGCGGATTCCGGCGCGGGCAAGGTGCCCTCGGCGCGCGCGAAGCGGACGGCCTCCTCGAAGACCTCGCTCTGGACGTAGGACTTCGCCTTGATATGCCCGTCGTGGTAAAGTTTCGACAGGATGGGACTCATGCCGTGATAGCGCAAGCCGCCGGCGTGGTTCGGGGACGGGATGAAGCCGCTGCCCATGGTGTACATGCGCATGAGTGGCGTCGTCCTGGCCGTGTCGCCGAAGTCGTAGGCGTATCTGCCCCTGGTCAGAGACGGGCAGGAGGCCGGCTCCACCGCGATAAACTCGATGTTGTTCTTCCCGCGGAGCTTGTCCGCCATAAACGGCGAGATCAGGCCGCCCAGGTTCGAGCCGCCGCCCGCGCAGCCGATTATGACGTCCGGCGCGATGCCGTACATGTCGCAGGCCGCCTTCGTCTCCTGGCCGATCACGCTCTGGTGCAGCAGTACGTGGTTCAGGACGCTGCCGAGGACATACCGGCAGTTCGGCGTCTTCACGGCCGTCTCGATGGCCTCCGAAATGGCGCAGCCCAAGGAGCCGCCGGTGCCCGGGTTCTCCGCCAGGATCTTCCTGCCGGAATCCGTCGTGTCCGACGGGGACGGGACGACCTTGGCCCCGTAGGTCTCCATGCATATCTTCCGGTAGGGTTTCTGCTCCGACGAGATTTTGACCATGTACACGGTCAGGTCCACCCCGAAGAACACGCAGGACATGGCCAGAGCCGTGCCCCACTGTCCCGCGCCGGTCTCCGTGGTGAGATGCGTCACGCCCTGCTTCTTGGCGTAATACGTCTGGGCGGCGGCGGAGTTTAGCTTGTGGGAGCCGGAGGTGTTGTTGCCCTCGAATTTGTAGTAGAGCTTCGCCGGGGTGCCGAGCTCCTTTTCGAGGCAATAGGCGCGCACGAGTGGCGACGGCCTGTACATCTTGTAGAAATCCCGGATTTCGCGCGGGATCTCGATGAACTCGTCCGTGGAGTTCATCTCCTGTTCCACGACGCCCTCGCAGAACAGCGGGAGCAGGTCCTCCTTCACGCAGGGCTTCATCGTGCCCGGGTGGAGCATCGGGTCCGGCTGCTCCGGCATGACGGCGCGGATGTTGTGCCAATGGGTCGGCAGTTCGTTCTCCGTCAGGTAGATTTTGTAAGGGATCTCACTCATTTTTTTCAATCCTTTCTATAATGATATAATTGATTTTCAGCTAAATTGCCGTATATCAGCGGCATCCTCCTCTTATGCCCGCTCGACGCGTGACGCCCCGCGATTATCCTTTGGCTGGCCTCGTCCGTCGCGCCGTTCAGTAAAAGCGCGTCGATGCTCGCGTATGTCACGCCCATTTCCCCCTCGTCGGTCTGCCCCTCGTAAAGCCCGGCGGACGGCGGCTTGTCGATCACTGAGGCGGGCGCGTTCAGGAAGCGCAGGAACTCGTACACCTCCGTGACCGTCAGGTCCCCGATGGGGTTGAAGTCGTAGGCCCCGTCGCCCCACATGGTAAAATATCCCATGTAACGCTCGCTCCGGTTGCCAGTCCCGCAGACGAGGCGGCCTTCGCCGTTGGCCACGGCGTACATCGCGGTCATGCGAAGCCTCGGCGCGATGTTGGCCGACGCCAGGCCCTTCAGCCTGTCCGCCCCGCCCAGGGCCTTCACGACCTCGTCCTTCGCGGCGGTCAGATCCACCACGCGCGTCTCGATCCCGAACCGGGCCGCGGCCTTTAGGCCGTCCTCCATATCCCGGCCGTAGTTGGCCTTCGTGCCGCAGGGCATGATCAGCCCGACCGTATCTTCGCAGGCCGCCTTGCAGAGGGCGCCCGCCAGGACGCAGTCCTTGCCGCCGCTGTTGGCGAAGACGAGGCCCTTCGCGCCGGAAGAGGCTAAAACGTCCTTGATGAAAGCGGTTCTGCCGGCCATTTCCCGGGCATAGTCGCGCATGGGGATCATTCCTTCCTTGGTGTTTATTATACACATATCCTGATTTTTCGCAATGCGCAGATTTCAAAGCCTGCACGTTTTCGAAACACAAAGGCCTCCCGCCATAAAATCGGCGGGAGGTCTTTAGCGTCCTCATAACATTTTCGGAATAATTCCTTCCAACCCGGAATCGGCGTCAGTTTGTCACCGTGACCGCGAACACATAGTTCGGGAATCCGGGGGCGCTTATCGTGATGACAGCCGTCCCGGCTTTCATCGGCGTCAGTATCCCGGTCTGGCCGACCCCGCAGACCGCCGGGTTGGACGACGTGAACGCGAGCGGCCCCGACCCGTCGTAGACATACGGTATCTGCAGCGGTTTGCCGACCTTCGCGGCCATGCTCTTCACCGTGACGGTGAACACGGGCGCGGCCTTTCGCGTGACCGTGACCGTATAGGCGTTGATGTCCCCGTTTTCCGCTTTGACGTAGATTATAAAGGTGTTGCCGCCCACGGCGAGCGCCGACGTCCCGACGCCGCCGGTGACCTCCGCCTTGCCGCTACGCGCGGCGGCCCGGATGGTCACGTTTGCGACGCCGTATTCGACCGTCAAGGCGTAGAAGTTCACGTCCGGGTCGAAAGCCGGGCTGAGCGCGAAGCCGTCGGCCGCCAGAAGCGCCAGCGCGGCGTCGCCGGAGAGTTCCGCCGCGTCTTTCTCGAAGTTCGCCGTTATTGTCACGCCGCCGGCCGGCATGGCGAACGCCGCCGCGCTGTTGGTATTGTCCGCCAGGGTTACGCCTGTAGCCGTCCAGTTCACGAAATGGTAGCCGCTGTCAGCCGTGGCCGTGACATTGACCGCATAGCCCTCCGCGTATTTGCCGGAAACCGTCCCCGACACGGAGCCGCCCGCGCCCGCAGCGACTGTCAGAGCGTAAGCCGCCGCGTCTTTCTCAAAATTCGCGGTAATGGTCACAGCGCCGGCCGGCATGGCGAACGCCGCCGCGCTGTTGGTATTGTCCGCCAGGGTTACGCCTGTAACCGTCCAGTTCACGAAATGGTAACCGCTGTCCG
>WQUN01000014.1 GCA_009782085.1 Bacillota bacterium | reverse complement strand
GGGCCTTGTCCGGGTCCTGATAGTGGGAAAAGTCGATGGAGCACAGCAGCAGTACCCGCTTGCCCGAGGCTCGGATCATATCATAAAGCGCGCCGGCGAAATTGAGCGTGTCGTCCAGGGACATCGTCCGGCTGACCAGCGCCGGCGCGACCGCCGCGCCCGGCAGGTAACGGGCGACGAACGGGATCATCGTTGAGGCGGAGCGATCCGCCTCCATTCTGGCGTCGTTTTCGGCTATGTCAAATTCCCGTCCGAGCCCCAGGACCGCGCCTGTCATATCCCTGTCGCAGGCCACCCCGGCGCCGAAGTCCCAG
This sequence comes from Bacillota bacterium, assembly GCA_009782085.1. Lineage (GTDB taxonomy): Bacteria > Bacillota > Clostridia > Lachnospirales > WQUN01 > WQUN01. The sequence continues at coordinate 7,505 of WQUN01000014.1, read as the reverse complement.
TTTTTTCGCGAAGTGATTATATCGGCTATGTCCCCGGCGTGGTTCGGCGCGACTATTACGGCGGTGTCAAACGACCCGCCGGGAGCGTTTTCCGAGGCGAGTTCGAGCAGGCCGCTTATAAGCGTCTGCCCGACAAGGTGATGGGGTACGACTCCGGCGGTTATCAAGCCGCCGTCCGTCGAAAAGACCGCCGCGTCCTTCACGGCGGCTGTAAAATCCGGGCTCTGGAACAGGCAGCGGAGGCCGGGAGGGTCGGAGGCCGAGGGGGCCTCGCCCGGGGCGGTCGGGGCGGAATCGGCCGCCGGTGAAGCAGGTGGCAAAACGCCGGAACTGTTGTGTGACGAACCCGGTTGCACAGCGCCGGAACCGGTATTGCCTGAACCCGGCTGCAAAACGCCGGAACTGTTGTCTGCCGAACCCGGCGGCACAGAAGCGGAACAGATTTCGCTCAAACCCGCCGCGCCGGCGGCGGGAAGCGGAGCGAACCCCCGCTTTCCCGCCCCGGCGGTAAGCGACGCGGCCGCGCAAATGGCGCAGATCCCACAGACGCACGCCGCGATCATCCGTTTCACTTCGTCCCGCCCCAGATCCCGTCGGTTCTGAAATTCCGCGCGACATACGCCCGTCCGGCGACGGCGTCGAAATCCGAAACCTTGGCGGTCTGATATTGGAATGTGACCGTTTGGCCGTTCGTCTTATCATAGACGAACCCGATGTCAACGACCTGCCTCTCCGGGCTGTTCACCCACCAGCCGCCGTCCGGGCCGCCGTTTCCCGACAGGAACCTCATGTTGCTCGGCACGCGGTCGACAAGGGTATAATACCCCGGCTTCGCGTCCGCCGGGAGCGTGACAGTGAAGCCGACGTCGTAGACGCCGTCCTCGCCCGCCGCCGGCGAGACGGTCTTATCCGCCGTGATTTTCTCGAGCGCCGGGTCCAGGTTGCCCGCGCCGCCGTAGAACGACACGCGCGCGCCCGTGTTGCCGGAGATTATTTGCAGGCCCAGGCTGTCGTACTGCTCCTTAGTGATTGATATCGTCTCCGTCCTGAAATTGGAGAGCTTCACGTCGGCGGTTTTGCCGTCCAAGGTGTAGCGGATCTCGGAGGTCAGCCCGCCCAACGGCACGCACTTTTTCAGGAAGCCGACCTTTTCGCAGACGTCGCTGACAAAGCTGTTGTCGTCCTTGCCGAGCAGGTATTGATACGCCTTAACGGGGTCTATCGTCGCGTCGATGTACAGGTACATCGTGTCCAGATATTCGCGGGCGGTTTCCGGGCCGTTAGCGCCGGTGCTGAACGACAGTTCCAGCCTGCTTCCCTCCGTATACCTGGCCAAAAGCTCCGCCGCGCCCGCGTCGTCTCCCAGCGCGCAGAGGGCCGCCGCGTAGAACAGCATCCTCATGCGGTCGGTATAGTTGTCGGCGAAGGCGGCTTGATCCGGCTCGCTTACTAGGGCGGCGACCTTGCCGCGGACATCGAGCAGCGAGCCTTTCCCGAGCGCGGCCAAAGTCAGATACCCGGCCGCGGCGTTCAGCTCGCCGTCGCCGGGGTAGAAATCGGGATTGGTGAGCGCCGATTCCATGCCGGAACCCAAACCGGTCAGAACGAGCCCGGCGACCTCCGGGAAAGCCGCCGCGAAACGCGCCGTATAAAGCGGGTCCGGGTCGCCGTAGACGACTTCCGGCAAGGCCGTGCTCGTGGCGTTAAACCCGTGCAGCGCGCCCGCGACGCTCCCGGCGTAGTCCGGCGGGGAGCTGCGGCGCAGGTTATCCGTGAAATATTCGGCGAAAGCCGTCGCGGCCATATAGTCCGTCCTGTAGGAGCCGTAGTCCGTGCAGGACCAGAGGATGTCCATGATATTGCGCATGTCGCCGTTTGAGAAGGTCAGCGTCACCGGGGAGCCGGCGATGCCGAGCGCGGCGAGGCCCGGCGAATCCGGGGTCAGAAGCTGTTTCGAGCTCAGCCTGAGGACGACCGGGTCTTTGACGATAGTGACCGGCTTTTCCACGGCGTCCGTATTCCCGCCGCCGTAGTCGGCGTAGACCGTGACGGTATAGTCTCCCTCCGGCAGCTTCCCGGCGTTGAACTCCGCGAAGGAGGCGCTAGTTATAGTCTCGGAATAGACTTCCCCGCCGTTTTGCGACACCGCGATTCTGTACTCGGTCTGCGTCTCGTTCAGGCGGTAGCCGGTCCCGAGGGACTTGGCCAGGACGCCGACGTCGTCGCCCGCGACATACGTGTCCTGCATGACGAGGCTGAGATAGTACGGCTTGGTGGTGATAACGTTGTTTTTGGCGTTCCCGGCGAAGTTGTCCGCCGTTATGGCGTGGGTCGTGACCCGCCAGGAGGTTATGGCGTCGGAGAGCCTGAAGCTCACCGCCGCGGCGCCGTTGTCGTCCGTCTCCGCCGTCACGAAGCCCGGATTGTCTGCGAAATCCTTCCGCACGGCGAAATCCGCGCCGCCGCTGCCCTTCTCCGCGCCGCCGCCGGGGGTGTTGGACTGCTCGTTTTTCTGGTCGTAGGAGGAATAGATGTAATAGCCCAAAGACATGCCGGAGTAGCCTGCGCCGTAGTAATAGGCGCTCGCGTACAGGTTCTGCAGGAACCAGGCGTCATTCGGGGACGGGCCGAACACGGCCTCGTCCACCACGCTGACGTTGACGAGGGCCTTTTTCGGGTTCCCCTTCGCGTCCGTGATCTTCACCGTGGCCGTGACCTCGTCGCCGGGGCCGTATTTGTCCTTGTCGAAGGAGACGCTGAAACCGAGACCGCGCTCGGAGCTGTCGTAGTAAATTCCGAGGGGGTATCTGACCGCGTACATGTGCTTTCCGTCGAAATAAGCCCCGTAGACCGATACGCTGCTGATCCAGTCCTCTTTGAATTGTATCGGCGCGCCGTTCGGGTCGCCGGCGGACACGCCGAGTAGGCTGTCGCGGGCCGGAATGACCAGCATCTTGCCCGGCAGCGTTTCGTCCGGCGGCATCCCGTCGTAGGCGACGCGGACGCTCCCGGTTTCGCCGGCGAACAGGCTTACGCCGTAAGACCGGTATTCGTCCTCGCCCGCCCGTCTGGCCTGGAAATAATAGATCCTGTTCGCCGGGGAAACGTCAACCGGCTGGTATGTGCCGCCCATGGGGACGTCCACGGACACGTCATGGCCCCTCGAATCCATATAGGCCGCCTTGGCGGTGTAGTAGACCAGCGGATCGCTTCCGCTTACAGGCAGGCCGTCCAGGAGGAGCTTCCCGTTCCTGAGCTTCGCCTCTATCGTCCTGTAGACTTCCGTCGCGACGTTGTAGTCGTACCGCGGCACGTTCCGTTTCTGGATGAAGTCGTAGGACTCGCCCGTCTGGGTGGCGACGTATGTGTTCTTTTCGATCGTCAAAGTGAAGTCCAGGTCGACGGCCGCGCCCCTGTAGACGCTCTCGTCGGGATAGTAGGAGCCGAACGACGTGTCCGCCGCCCATTTTTCCAGGGCGGCCCTGTCTATATGGTTGGCCGTGAACTCCAGCTTTCCGGGGGACGGCGAGGAGGAGTCCAGCATCACGTCGCTTTGCAGCAGATAATAGGGCGCACTGACATACTGGGAGTAATCCTCTTTCCCGTAGACGCTGAAGGAGACGTCCGTCCTGTAAGGCGACCAGCCGGAGACATACGGGTTCGCGGGGATCGTCAGCCGGCACGAGGCGGCGCCGGAAGCGTCGGTCGTCATTTTGGCGAGGTTGTTCGCCTCCCTGAGCTCGACGCCGGCGGCCGGCGAGCCGTCGAAGGCCTTGACGCTCACGCTTACGGCCACTTCCTCCCCCGGAAAATATGTATGACGGTCCAGGCTCTCGTCCATGACGTAGCCGTCTCTGTTGTAATCGAGGAAATACACCCCGCCGGCGCGGACGAGCTCCCCGTTCAGGTATATCCCCGTCTGCACGTAGCCGAACATGCCCTTCACGGGTATCTCCAAACTGAACGCGCCGTAGGCGTCCGGCGTGACCGGGACGCTTATCATGTCGCCCAGGCGGAACTCAACCGCGTCGCCGTCTTTCAGTGCGTAGCCGCTCCGGATCGGCCTGAGGACGCCGAAGACGTCCACCGTGTCGTTTTTTTTGTAGGACGCCCTGTCTGTGTATATGTAGCTGAAATAGCGCTGGCTGACAGGCAGATCCTGTTTGTCGAAGGTCTTCTGCCCGTACACGAATTCGGGGTAGTCCCCGTAGGTTATCCTGACGGTTCCGTCCTTGGACGCGCCGACGGCTGCGCGCGCCGTCCCGTCCGCGCCCGTCGCGGCGGCCGCGCCTCCCGCGGCGATCGAAGCGCCTTCCGCCGGTTCCCCGGTCCTGGAGTCGTTGACCCAGAAGACCTCCTCGCCGTTTATCGCCAACGAGTAGACCGAGAGATACGAGACCTGCGCGAGCTGCCCGCAGGAGTAGTCCTTCACGTCGAGGGAAGTTTTTATCTCATAGAAATAGTAGCCGGGGGCGCGGCCGACGGGATCGACGAGATAGTACATGCTGCTTCCGGCGTTCCCGTCCGGGACCAGCTTCGTCGTGAACGAACCAACCGCCTCCGCGTTTTGCGGCGGCTCCGTCCCGTCGGCGGCCAGGAAGGCGTCCGCCGTTTTCAGGCCGTACACGGTTACTTCGAAGTCGCCCTGGGCCAGGGCGTCCGTCGAGTATATATGGAAATACACCCCGTCGTCCGGGATGAAGGACAGGCGCTCGTCGCCGTCGACGTCGAAATAATTGTCGTCCGCCGGGGCGGCCGTGTAGAACTGGAAGCCGTAGTCGGCGCCGAGCTCCTCCCCGTCCGTACTCCTGAGGCCCTTGCCGACGGTCACGGTGTAGCCGGTGTTCGGTTTCAGGCCCTCCGGCACGAAGACGATCTTGTTCCCGGCCTGCTCGAAGCGGCCGGCCACGTTCGGCGAAACGGATATGAAGCCGGCGTAGTCCGGGGCGGGGGTCCGGTTGAGGTCGATCTCTATCCCCGTGTCCACCGGCGCGCTGTAGCTCCACATGCCCGGCGTCGTCCCGGTCACGGCGAATTTGCCGGAGGTCTGGAACGCGTAGGACAGCGGGGCCTTGTTCTCCCCGGTGTAGACGAGGTTATAGACCGCGCTGTTGTCCAGGGGCCTGTTGAAGGAGAGCGTGTATTCGTTCGCGCCGCCGCCCGGTTCGACGGTGAACAGCCCGCCGTCCGCGGCCTGCGGAACGGGCTTGCCGTTTTTGCGCACGGAAAGGCGCGCGATCAGGTCCTCGCCCGAGATCGACGCCGCAGTTTTGAGCAGAAACCGCGAGCCGGGTATGACGCCGTCGTCGGCCGCCCTAAGCGGGGTTATCTCCACGTCGCCCAGAGCGGCGGGCGCGACGGAGACGCCCCCGCCGGTTCCGGACGGGGTGGGCGCGGGCTCCGCCGAGGGAGAGGGCTTGGGCGGCGCGGGGGTGGACGTCGGGGCCACGGGGCTCGGGCTGGGCGCCGGGGCGGGCGGGATAACTCTGGCGCAGCCGGAGAAGAGGCCGAAGCAGAGAATCAGGGACAGGAAAAGAGCGGCGAAGGCGGTAAAACGGGTTTTTTTCATAAAATCCCCTTTCAAAAATCGTTTTTCTTTTTGTATGTATTTATAACGCGGCAAACCGCAGGTATGTTCCGGGGCTTGTCCGCTAATAGTTATTCCTTTTACAGCCTTTCCTTGCTGTACCTCGAAATATTCAACAAAATCCCGATAAGCCCCATCATGACCACCAAAGACGTCCCGCCGTAGCTTATGAACGGCAGCGGGATCCCGGTGTTCGGGATGCTGTTCGTGACGACGGCCACGTTTATCAACACCTGGATGGCTATCAGTATTACGACGCCGGAGGCGACGAGCGCGCCGAAGGTGTCCGCCGCGTTCAGCGCGACGCGGATGCCCCGCCATATCAGCACGCCGAACAGCAACAGAACCACCGCCGCGCCGACGAGGCCGAGTTCCTCGCAGATGATCGAGAAGATGATGTCGTTGTGCGCCTCCGGGATGAAGGTCTTTTGGCGGCTCTGGCCGATGCCCAGGCCGAACAGCCCGCCGGAGGCTATGGCGTAGAGGGACTGCACGATCTGGAAGCCCTTGCCGTCGATGTGCGCGAACGGGTCGAGCCAGGCGGCGAAGCGCCCGCCGCGCCAATTGCCGCTTTCCGGCCGCAGCATCCCCATGACCAGATAGCCCACCAGGCCGCCGACGCCCGCCAGGCCGCCGACGATGAACCGGAGCACGTGTGTGCTGGCGATGAAGATGATCCCCATCCCGACGACCCCGACTATGATCGCGGTGCTGAGGTTCCCGGCGCCGATAAGCGCGGCGGTCAGCCCGACGACGCAGCAGACGAGGATGAACGAGGGCCATTTCGCGAGGATGTCCTTGTTCCTGGATATCAGGAAGGCGACCATCAGAATGACGCCGAGCTTCGCGATCTCCGAGGGCTGGAACTGCCCGAAGAGCGGGATCGGTATCCATCTGACGGCTCCGTGGGAGGCGACGCCGATGAAAAGGACCACGACCAGGAGGATATTGGCCGCTATGTATATGAAAAACGCCATTTTTTCCAGTAATTTATACGGAAAGTTCGCCATAAGATGCATAGCGCACACGCCCATCAGCGCAAAGACGCCCTGGCGTTTCAGGTAATAGAACGCGTCGTAGTTGAGTTTGGCCGAGGAGCCGGCCGACAGGTAGCTGGCGCTGAAGACCATGACCACGCCTATCGCGGCCAGTATGACCGCGACCAGGTATATCGTATAGTCCATCGAGCCGACGCGGATGATCGTCCTGACGGCGGCGTTCCGGTCGTTGGACGCCGCCCCTTCGGGCCTCGCGCGGTTTTGACGCCTCTGCGCGCTCGCAGCAGTGCCGCTCATATCCCACACCCCATGCTGGAGACTGGAAACTGGAGACTGGAAAAACCACTAGTCTACAATTTGTCTTATCTCGTTGAAATCTATGATCAAATCCTCTAAAACGCCGATCCTGACCTTGTCCGCGAAGGTGTGCCTGTAAATCGCCGGCGAATTTTCCCCGCCGTTCCGGTAGACCAAAATCTGGTTAGCCGTCAGGTCTACGATCCAGTATTCCTTTACTCCGAAATCCATGTAGCTTTTGCATTTCACAGAGTAGTCGTTCCACGCCGTGGATTTGCTGATTACCTCCGCGACAAACTCAGGCGCGCCCTCGTAGCCCATGGCGGTCATTTTTTCCCTGTCGCAGCCGACCATAATGTCCGGCTGGAAGACGTTTTTGCATTTCCCATTGTCCTCGTCGTAGAGGTACACGTTTATATCCTGGACAACTTCGCACTTTTTCCCTTCCGGGTAGTTGCCGATCTTTCTGGAAATATAACCGCAGATACGCTGGTGGTTGAAGCTGGTGTTGCCCGCCATCATAGAAATATACCCGTCGATCAGCTCGAAGGTTTTGTCCTGGTTTTCCGGGAGATCGATGAATTTCTCAAACTCCTCCAGGGATATTTCGGGGGCGTACTCGT
>WQUN01000013.1 GCA_009782085.1 Bacillota bacterium | reverse complement strand
TTTCGATTTGAAATGAGCTGAAAACGAGCGCGAAACGACCAATGTTCAGGGGCGTTTCGCGCGAAGTTTGAAGCTCAATTTCAAACGAAACGACAATAATTGCACGTCGGACAAGAACAAGATCCTTCGCTACGCTCAGGATGACAAGGCAATATAACCTTTGTTTTGGATATGGTATTAATTCCCAGCTTAGCTTGCAGCCGTTGGGGGACGCCCCCCAGGGCATCCCGTTACCTGAATCTGCCGGCAACTGTGGGACGCCGGGGGCGGCGCGGGACGCCGAGGGCGGCGTCCCCTACGGTATTTTAACGTATCCCGTAAAAATTCCGCAAAAATTGCCGCGCTCGGCGCACATCCTGGATTGTCCCCGGCGCAAAATCGTGGTAAAATACTTGCACGGCCGGCGTGACTTACGCCGGCGTCCTAAGGAGGGATTAATGTGACGCAAAATCACATCGTGTGCAACTGTATGCAGGTGGATTACCTGGCGATACGCAGGGCGATGATCTCCGGCGCTCGCGCGCAGGACGACATCCAAAACGTGACGAAGGCGTCGACCGTCTGCGGGCGGTGCAAGGACGAGATAGGCGAGATCCTCGCGTCGGTGTGCGGGTGTAAAAACGTTTCCCTCGCCGAAGTCGCGGGGGCGGTAAAAAACGGCGCGGACACCGCCGAAAAGGTGGGAGAGGCCACGGGCGCGGGCACGGTGTGCGGCCGCTGCAAGCCCCTGGTGCAGAACGTGATCGACATCGGACGATAGCGGATAAGGGGGTTATACCGGATGCAGAAAACATTTGCCGACGACGAGCCGATTCGAAGAACGCTTCTGCGGTGAATCGGCGACAGAGGAGGCTAATGTTTTCGCACTCCGGTATAGATTTCTGCGAAGAGGTCCGTTGACTTTGGCGCCGTTATCCTGTAAAATCATGGCAGGACGGCAAATAGGGAATTTTTCCCAGAGAGGTGAGGCGCGATGCCGAGCGGCGCGAAGAAGCGGACTTACGCCGAGGACAGCTTCGATCTCGACGAGTTCAAACGGACGCAGGAGAAAAAGACCTGGCTTGCGGAGTACAACAGACAAAACAAAAAGCTGATCAACCTGCTGATAGCGGTGGGCATAATAGGGTTCGCGGCTTTGGGATATCTGCTCTTCGTGGTTTTGCAATACTACATCAATATGTGGAGATAAGCCGGGGCCAGTACAACGTATCATGGATTCTTAGAATCGGCATGGCCGCGCGTTTTCGCGGGATGAAAACGCGCGGCTTTTTTTATGATCGTTTCATCATCATCGTTTCATCATGATCGTTTCATACGACCGTTTCCTTCGCGCCGGAAACATATGTTATAAAACACTGGGTATATTATACACATCAATTTCCACATTTTCCACCTGCGGGAGGACGCGATGCACATTAAGGCGGCGGCGAAATACGGTCTTTCCAGACTCATGATCCTTATTCTTCTCGCGGACATCCTCCCGTATGCCCGGACGCCGGCGGAAGCCCTCGCGGCGTCGGACCCCCCCGAGGTCAGCTTCCAGATGACCCTCGTCCCCGGCGTGAACAATCCGGCCCCGGTCTATAGCGGGAACAGCCCGTCCGCCGCCGGCGACAGGGTGTTTTTGGCCTGGCCTATGGACCGCGTAAACGGCTCCTCCTATACGAACGGGACATATACGCTGACATACCCGCTCGGAAACGGAGCGATAGCCGTTTTCACGGTGACCAAGACGGGCGGCTCCACGGCTTCCGCCGCATTTGACGTCGAGACGTGGGACGAACCCTCGCAGGCCTATCTGCGGCGGACCGACCTGGCGGCGACCTACCGCGTGCACACGGACGCCGGGGCAAAAGGCGGCCCCAACTTCATCCCCGCCGGCGGCTACATGGCAGGCTACAACGGAACCGACCCGGACTACGCCGTGACCGGCGCGCTTTGGCCGTCGTTCGCCTTCAAAACCGGCTACGGGTTTTCCTTCCAATACTACAATATCACGGCGCACTTCCTCTGGAACGCCTCCGATAACCAGCTCTACTTTGTCACCGACCATATCGTCCCGGGCAACATAACGGATTTCGTCCTCCGGTTCGACGGCCTGGGAGGCCAGCCCCCGCTCGTGTTCGGCAAAAAAGTCATGACAGGCGTGTCCAGGGACACGTTCAACTCCGTGCCGTTCGCGAACAGCCGCAACACGGCCCCCGGCCCGGCTCTTGTCCTTGACCCTGACCTGGGGCCGGGCGGGTATCTGGACATGGTCACCCCGCTGGACGCCCACCCGGGCTCGCCGGTCAACGAGCTGGAGATACGCTTCGACATACCGAGGATATACGCGGACGACGCCGTGAACGGCATACACGGCTTCGCGCCTTTGGGGCCGTCCTTCGGCGCTCTGCCCGTGACTTTGGACGCCGGCGACAACCTGGGGCATAAATTCCAGATCAAGATCCCGGACATACTGACCCTGGGGACGAAGGCCGCCCCGACCCCCGTGCAGATAAACCCGTCCGACAGCGGGATGACGGCCTTCGCCTATCTTATCGGCGGCCGCGTCGGCGTGAACGTCAAAGGGCTTCTGCCCGGGCTGATCCTGAACCCTCTCAGCGTGACCTTCGACGCGCCCGGCATAATCTCGGCGGCGTCCTCGATGCAGTCGGCGTCGGTCTTTACCTTCCTTGACTACGAGATAGTCCAGCAGGCCGGCAAATACTACGCCCTCGTCCGCCCCTACAAAAACTACTCCGGCGAATACACCCTGAAAAGCGGCTCCTCGCCGACGGCTTTGGCCGACTCCGTGGCGATGTGGAGCGACGGCTCGGCCCCGCTGATGATACCTCTGACGATCAACTCGCAGAACCAGCTCGAGAAGTTCTACCAGGTCGTTTTCAACCCGGAGAACATGGGCGGGAACCTCGTCCGGGAGACGCTCGGCTCCCAGATACTGTACTTCAAGGCGGGCCCGAACGCGGTTTCAATCGGCCTGCCGGAGAACTTCAAGATCCTGCCGGGCCCCAGGCTCTATCCGGCGGAGGACAGCCCCGACGGGAGCCGCGCCGTCCTGGAGTTTTCAGCGCGCTGGGACGTCGGGGACTACGCCTCGCTGCAAAGCCTGATAGCCCAGAACGGCGGAACGGCCGTCGTCGAGTACGAGATATCCGGCTCCCTGACGCCGGACCCGGCCGGCGCCTCGGTTTTCGCCAGGATCACGCTGACCTTGGGCCCCGGCCCGGACGGGGCCGTCGTCGTCTCCTATTCGGACGCACAGGGCAAGGTCACTAACACCGCGCCCGAAATCCTGGCCGCGCGCACGGATATCTTGAACGGGGCGGCGGTCTACACGGGCGTCGCGGCAGTGAGCTTCCGCGCGGACGCGGCCCTCGCCGGCGCGGATTTCCCCGCCGGGACGCGGCCGTACTTTCTCTTCCCGAATATATACTATCTGAACGCGCGCCCGGTGTCGGTCAACGGCGTCAGGGCCGACGTCACGGCCTCGATGTTCGACAGCCTGACCCTGAGCGACATCACGAAGGCGTCGGTGCCCCCGCCGCAGAACCTGACCGCCTACGCCCCGGCCGCGGCGTCGTTTGACGTGTCGTACGTCTTGCCCGGCCCGGGCGTAAGGGGCTTTTTGGACGGCGTTTTCCCCTACCCCCTCCTGGACGCCTCGGCAAACGTCTATATCAGCCAGGACGAGGCTTACCTGCGCGACAGCTTCATGCCGCTGAACGGGCAATACCCCCTCGCCGCGCGCCGGGCCGACGCGAGGCTCGTCCAGCTGCCTTTCCAGGACGTCCGGGTCGCTTTCTCCGGCCCCTCCGCCGCGCCCGCCGGCGGCTACGCCGACGCCAGGGACGCCCTGCGCGCGGGGATGGTCGTCTCAGTCAGCGACATAGCCGTGCCGGCGGACGCGCTCGCCGGGCTTATAGCCTCCGGCACTTCTTTAGGCGTGACCTTGGGCTTCACCGGCATGGACAAAAACCAGAAATACTACCTATGCGCGGACATGGTTCTGACGTTCCGGGACAACCAGGGGAACGTGAAGATGCTACGCGCCTCCGCCATGTCCGCCCTCGCGGCGATAACCACCGCGGGCAAGCCGGACGCGCCCGCCGTGAACGAGAAGATACCCCCCGCGCCTGTCCTTGCCAGCGCGGACGTGGGAGTGGACCGCGCGACCTTGCTCTGGGACCGGATCGAACCGGCAACGGACGGCGAGATCATAGAGTATGAGATAATCCGGCTCGCAAACCGGCGGATGGACGAAAACAGCCTGAACACCCGGCTGCCGTTCGGGGACTTCTACGACAGCCTGGGGGACGCGGACAAGGCCGGGTGGCGGACGGACGGCGTGAACCTGGAAATTTACGACGGCGCGGGCTTCACGGCGGCGAACCCCGATCTGTACGCCTACCGTCCCGCCGGCCCCCTCGGAGGCCCGGCGGCCCTGACGGACATGACCCTCGGCGCGAACCGGATATATTTCTACTACGCGCGGACCGTCCGCATAGTGAACGGCGCGCGCGTCGCGTCCGTCTGGAGCCGGCTGAGCCTGACCACCACGCCGGTCAGGGAGCCTGTGAACCTGACGCTGGAGCGGGAGCGGGGCGGCTACGACGCCAAAACGGAGATGTGGATCGGCTTCGACGCGCCCGTCTCCGACCTCGACAGCCTCGGGGCGAGATACGACCTGCAATTCCAGCTGAAGGAGGATAAAAACGACTGGCCCGAGCCCGCCTCCATGGACGCGGAGCGGCTCAGGGCGCTGGCGGGGCCCTCCGTTCTCGACGGGTACCACCGCTTTTTGTATAAGCTGACGGGGCTGAAGCCAAACACCCTGTACACGGTCCGCGTGCGCATGGCGGACGTATCGGGCGACGCCTCGGTCTACTCGAACGCGGAGCAGTTCAGGACGGGCTTCGACCAGGCCGGCTACGACAAGGAACGCGCCGGCGGCGAATGGGCGGACTATCTGAACGAGCGGCTGACGGGGCTGCTGAAAGAGCCCTACTGGGTCGCGCGAGACGACGGGACGGCCTTCGAGGCGGTCTACAGGCCGTCCATGTTCGGCGAACTCCTGCGCGAGAGCCCGGACGCGGCTGTCACCTTGGCGGCGGTCGGGGCCCCGGCTGGAAGCTATGTCTACTATATCCCCGCGTCGGCCGTCGCCCGTGCGAACGAGGCCGAAAAGGGCTTCAGGATCAGGCTGCCGGGCGTCGACGCGCTGTTTTCGCCGAAATGGGCGCACATCGGCCTGAACGAGTCGGTTCTGCGCGTCCTGGAGTATATAAAAAAGAAGACGGACATAGAGGATTATTTCATAAGGATAAGGATATCCCTGACCAACCTGCCGCCTCGCTCGGCGGACGGCATGGACCCGCTTTCCCCGCTGGCGGAGGTTTACGCGGACGCGGTCGGCTCGGTCACTGACATCGGGGATTGGGACGACAGGCTCCTCGCCTCCCTGAACGGGCGGGTCGGCGCGATGCTCTCCGGGGACGGCGAGGCGGCGGATATCCTCCGCCTGGCCGCCTCCGGGGCGGACGGCGAGGCCCTCCTGCGCGCGGCCGGGCGGTACGCGGGGCATGCGGAAAAGGAGCTTTCCGCCGCCGTCTCCAGAGAGCTGGCGCGCGTCCTCCGGTACTCGCTGCCCTTAGACGCCTTCGACGCGCCCGTTTTGCTCGTCGGGAAGGATCTGCCGCCGGGCTCGTCGGTCGGCGGGTATCAAAGCCTCGGTAAAACCTGGCGGCCGGTTCCGGCGGAGGCGCAGGGACGGGACTTCGCGATGAGCGTTTATGCCCCGGGCGCGTACGTGTTCGCGGGGCGGCCGCTGGTCATCCCCGGCATAGGGAACGCGCCCGGCGCGGAGGACAAGACCAGGCTCGTCGCCAAGTACAATCTGGGCGATTTCCTGGGGAAAGACGCGATATACCCCGACGCGTACATCCCACGGCGCGCCTTGGCCGGGTGCGCGGCCCGCATGGCCGGCGCGCCCGGCGGCGCGGAGCCGCTGTCCTGGCTGGGGCTGCCGGCGGACGGCGGGGACACCCCGGCGCGGAACCAGGAGGCGTACTTTATGATAATGCGGCTGTACGAGATAAGGACGGGGACGAAGGCCGGCTCGCTCATGATCAGGGATTACGGGGCCGCCGGGGGCGCGGCGGGCCCGGACGGGCTGGACGGCAGGTTCAGACAGAGCCTGGCCGCGGCCATGGAGACAGGGATCGCCGGGGGCGCGGACATGCGCGCCGACGGGCCGATGACGGTCTCGGAGGCGCTTAGGGTGCTGGCAAAGGTGGATAATTTGACGCTGTAGGGAACGGTCTTGACCGTTCCTGGCCTGATTACGGAACGGTCTTGACCGTTCCGGGCCTGATTACGGAACGGTCAACTCTGCAATTCCGGGCTTTAACCCGAAGCAAGGATAGATCCTTCGGGCAAAGAACGCCCTCAGGATGACAGGCATTACGAGCCAGCGTGACAGTCATTTTCGTTTTTTACTACCCCAAAAAGGTGTGCGAGCCATGCAAAACCGTTTTATACACAACTTACCCCATTTCACCCGTTTGTTTAAGCCAATCCTCTCATTAGCTCTGTCCATAGCCCTCTCCCTCGCCCTTTTCCCCGTCCGGGCCCCGGCGAACCAACAGAACCCCGTGACGAGCCTGACCCTCTCGTGTATGCCGGGCGGAGCGGGCGCGAACGCCTATACGGTCAGGCTGAGATGGACGCGGCCGGCGGTTTCGGCCAAACCCGACGCCGCCGCTTTGCCGGAGTACGCCTCGGCCCCTCACCCGAACGCCGACGCGCACCAGAACTACGCCGTCTACCTGCGCAACGCGACGAGGTTCGAGAGCTTCGCGGCCTCCGCGCCGGTCAGGACCATCGCGGACAACGACGCCCCGGAGCTGGAGGACACCTCCGACTACACCCTCGACGGCGGGAGCCTCTACGAATACAGGATCACCCCGTACCACACGCACAAATACAGCGTCCGTATGCCGAACGGGAGCTATGTCACGGTCGACGGGACGGCGCCTTTGGACGCGTCCGCGCCGGAGGCCAGAGGCTATCTCCTGACGGACATAGGCGTCACGGCCAGGGGCTCGGGCAGCAGCCTCACCGTCTCCTGGGACAACCCGACCCTGGACGGGGCGCCCGTCTTTTCCGGCTACAGGATATACTACATCCTCGGCGGCTCGAAGGCCGGGTTTATCCCGCTGGAGTCGTACAGGACGGTCCTGGCCGGCGACCCCGGCCTGTCGTCGGGAAACGGAAGGCTGACCTATACGATAACCGACGCCGGCCTCGAGATGGGCAAACCCTACGCCGTGAAGGTCGAACCCCTGATAAACGGCGGCCTGGCCCGCAACCTGACGGCCGTCACGATAAACGGCGCCCGGCGCAGCTTCACCTACCGCTCTTTGACCACGGACGAGTACAGGACCAACGACGCCTACGTCAGCCCGTCTTTGGCCGCGACGCCGGAGGGGCTCGGCTTCGTCAGGCTGACCTGGAGCAACATCTCCGCCTCGATACAGAATATCGACCGCGTCGAGATATTCTCGGCCAACACGGCCGATTTCGAAACCAACTCCCTCCTGAACCCGGCGCTTCTGGGGACGCTCTCCGGCGCGGACGCCTCGCGCAGCATCAACTACTGGCTCACGGCCCGGCCCGCCGCCGTCATGTACTATCAGGCCAGGATATACTACACGGACGTAATGACCGGCCTGCCCGCCTCCATGGACTCGGATGTGGCCGTCTTCGACCCGACGCATACGGATTTCACGCCCTATAAGCCGTCGATAGAGAGCATAACCGACGGCGGCGCGCCGTCCTATCCCCTGACCGTGACCTGGGACGCCTTCGCCCGTATGCCGTACAACGCCCAGGAGACCGACGAGGCGGGCGCGGACTTCGGCGGCGCGTATGTGGACAGGAACGTGGAGTACACGGTTTACGTCACCGACGACATACGGAACTTCGACGGCGCGCTAGGCGGCGCGGCCCCTAACGCGGTTCTGCCGGCGGCGTCGCTTTCGGTGTCCTCTGTGACAATGGCGAACGGCGGCAAAAAACCCGTCTATACCTACACGTTTACGGACTATTGGCAAAAAAACGCGGACGGGACCCTGGAGCGGAAGCCGCTGGAAAGCAACAAATTCTACTACGTGCGCATAACGGCCAGAAGGATCCTCGCGAACGGACAGCCGGGGCAGGAATCCGCCCCGGCCACGGGCGCGCACTTTATCCCGCCCTCCGGCGCGGTCCCGACGAACCCGAACATGATCTCCCGCCCGCCGCTCCGGGTCAAGAAGGACGCCCTCGGCGCGGACATGGTCACCGAAAACTCCGTCGCGATCCAGTGGGACACGCGATATTACGAGATTTACAACCCCGCCGACGACAACTGGTACACCGTTGTCGGCGTCGCCGAGGACGGGAGCCTGGCCTTCGGCAAGGCCGCGGACGGTCTGGGCCTCCGGCGGGCTGTGCGCCTCAGCGACGCGGCCTATACGGACGCGGCCTCCGAAACGCAGGGGCAGGCGCTGATCCGGGCGGATCTGGCCGTGCTGGACGGCCTGGCGGCGGAGACGGCCGGCCTGGAGGAGTATCCCCTGCGGCTGATCGACCTGACGGGCTGCCAATACGAGATACACGCCGTCCGGTACGACTATATGGCGCGCTCGGGCGGCTATGAGGCGTACATGGCCATGCTGATTTCCCCCGGGAACGAGGACCTCTGGCGGACGATCGCGCCCGTGGGAAGCCCGGAACGCCCGGAATACGAGGTGACGTCGGAGGACGCGCCTACTGGCGGCCTTTTGGCCGAAAACACGGCCTACGTCGTGTATTTCAGGCCGTATATCACGTCCGGCGGGGTCAAGGCCGCCTATTTCCCAAGCTACGTCATGGCCACCACCCTCTCCCCCAGGGCCCCGATGGCCGTGACCCCGACGGTCCCCATGCCGGAGCCGGTCTCCGCGGCCGACACGTCCGTCACGCTCCGCTGGCGATACTCGCCGGAGCTTGGCTACGACCTCCGCTGGGCGGACGCGCTTTCGGCCTATCCCGGCGGCGGGACGGCCGCGTCCCCGGACGCTTTTTCCGGCGCGGCCAAAACCGACGGGGAATATATATATTACACGGTGACGGGGCTCTTCCCGGAGACGCAGTACCACCTTTGGATACGGGCCAAGGCCGCGGACGGCGGCGGCTTTTCCGGCTGGTCGAACCCGATCTCCATGACGACTTCCGCCATACTGCCGCCTGCGCCTCCCGAGGGCCTGGGCCCCGTATCCCGGGCGCATATGGATTCCTATAATCAGGTCAGCGACGCCGATCTCCGCGCCGTGGCGGAAAACTATTTAGCCGTCGAGTGGATGCGGGACCCGCTGGACGCGGGCGAGGCCCCGGCGGCGGGCGCGCGGCCCGCGGACGGCGCGGCCGGGGCGGAGATACTTAGCCTCCCGGACGCGGAGGGCATGTACGCGGCGCTGTTTACCGGCCTGACCGCCAACAAAGCCTACTATATCCGCGCCAAAACCGTCCTGACCGTCACGAGGTCGGGCGGCGGGGCCGCCAGGGAGTACGCCTACGTCGTCCAGGCCGCCGACAACCCCGGTTTCGCCGGCGCGATCGAAATAACCATACCGGCGCTTGCGGACACGCGGGCGTCCGGCCCCGCCGGGGCAAAGCGGAGCGAGTCCGCCTGGTGCGCCCCGGTGAGGATCTACACGGCGAAAACGGCGGGCGAGTACGACGGGACCGCGAATCCGGACATGTATCCCCTGCCGGCGCGGGATTTCGAGATTCTGTACGACAGGGAGGCCGACACGCTGACCTACCGCGTCCGCTCCGACGGCGCGGACGCCTGGGGCGCGGCGGACAACCAGGCCGACCAGAGGCTGATCTCGCGGCTGATAACCGACAGAGTCTATGTCTATACCGTGGATCTGACCAAATACGGCCCGTCAAACGCTGCGGGCCATATCGTGGAGATACCCTACACGGTCATGCGCGCGTTCGCGGAGCGAAAGATCGAGCTCAGGATCGCGCTCTGGAACATGACGGCCGCTTTCCCGCCGGGGAGCCTGGAGACGGCGGAGGTCAGGGCCCTGCGGGGCTACGGGAGGGGCGCCTTATTCCGCGTTTCGGCCTCGGAGACGCCCGCTGCCTCGGCGGCGCTCCCGCCGGGAGAGGCGTACGCCTGCCCGCCGCAGAGCCTGGCGATAACCGTCGAGACGCCCTCGGAAAAGCTGGCCCTGACGCGCGCCGCGGCCCCGCTCCGGGTGACGCTCAGGCTTAGCGCGGCTTTCCGGGCCGCGGGGAGCGCGCTCGCGTATTTCAGGGACGGCAACACGGCGGGGTGGGAGGCGGCAAAAGCGGAATACGACCCGGCGGCCGGGACGCTCTCCTTCGCGGCGTATAAACCGGGGAGCTTCGCCGCGATAGCCGGGAAGGACAGAACCGCGCGCTAAAAAATGTAATGAAAATGTAATAATATTCCTCCGCTTCCATCCGAACCAAAAGGCCGCCCGAACGCGGCCTTTTTCATTTCTTTCCACATAATTCCGGCGGTTTTTTTGATAAATAGTGCTTGACTATTTTTTAATATAGACTTAAAATGATTACGTGAATTGGAGTAGATTTTGACATACATATCAAATCGGCCGGCCTGTGTTTTGTTGTTTTGGTACAAGCCGTCCGGGCTGACGCCTGATGTCGGCTGCGGCCGGGGCGGGCCGCCGATTCGCACGGTTAAGCATGCGCCGGAACGGAACGTCGGAGGAGAGTGCAAAGTGAGAAAGCATCTGATGAGATTGGGCAAACCCCTGGCCGTCGCGGCGGTTTTGCTGGCCGTGGCCGTCTCCTATCCTCTCCGGACGTTCGCCGCCGACGATACGGACGTCCTGGTCGATTTTTACAACGGCATGATAGACGACGGGCAGGCCGATCTGACGGGAAACAGCGGCATAATCGGAAGCCAGAACGACGAGGCCGCGCTTAGCGGCGATTTCTCCGCGGATTTCCTGATCGTGCCGACCCCGAATTCGGACGAGAAGCAGAAGCTCACCTCGAGCTGGTTTAAGGACATATCGGAAGATCAGCTCATCTACTCCCCGAACACCGGGAGTTCATACGTCCTTTTCTCCAGGATGAGCTTTTACAACATGGCCCCGGGCGACTCGCAGGGGGTCGGAGTATCCGTAAAGAACACCGACACCGTCAACAGCACGCTGTACCTGTGGGCCAACGGCGCGGAGACCCAGCAGATCGACGACATAATGAACCTTGTCATGGCCGACAAGAACAAGGATTTCTATGACAAGAACATAAAATACTGCAACGAGAGCTGCCTGGCCGCCGGCCATTACGTGGAAGGCGGGATCTGCGAGAATTTATACAAACCGCTGATCGACCAGCTTGTCATACATATAACCACTAACGATCCGGCTATTGGGGCTGTCGACACGCATATCAACAGCGGGTCTCCCGTAATATTCAAAAACCTGAAGCCAGGCCAGCAGCTCGACATATCCATCAGCGTGGAGCTACCCGGCAGGACCTCGTGCAACGCTTTCATGTACAAGGCCGCCCAGCTGCAGCTCACGTTCGACTTGACGGGCAAGAACCCGGAGTACATAAACGACAACAAGTGGTACGGCCCCGGCGGTTACGGCGGTTATACCGAGTCGTGGCCGGAAACGGGCCTAAACGGCGGCGCGACGCCCACGCTGGGCCCCACCGCCACGCCGGCTCCCGTCCCGACCCTTGGCCCGACCCCGGCCCCGACGGAGATCCCCGGGGAGGAAATACCGGGCGGAAACCCGACTCAGCCTCCCAAGGATAATTCGGGGCAGAACGTTCCGGTCATGCCGCCGACGGGGGAAGCCCCGCTCTACTATAACCTGCTCGCCGGAATCTGCATCGCCGGGCTGGGCGTTTGGATAGTTGCGGCCAGAAAGAACTCCGGGAAGAAAGCGAAATAATTCTATTCAATATATCCACGGGCGTTCGCGCCTTTGCCAGGCTGTCCCGCCGGATGCCTCCGGCGGATGAGGGGAGATTTTACATGCCGGGATTCTTCAGGAAAAAATCGGTCATAATTGTCCTCGCGCTTTTACTGGCGTCGGCCGTGCCCGCGGGAGCGACGTTCGCGTGGCTTGTTTACGGGGTCGCGCCGGCCGGAATCGCCGCCGCGCCCGCGGCTGCCTCGAGATCTTCGGCCGCCGCCTCCCGGTTCGGGCCCACGGTTGCCGCCGCCGGATGGTCGACGTCCGCGACGGTCCGGCTGGCCGCGTCGGGAGACGCCTACGCCCCGGGATATTTCAGGTTCTCGGACGATCACGCCGGCGAGATAACTGTTCCGTCCGACCCGGCGTACAGCGGCGTGGACACGGCCGAATATCTGCTGGAAGCCCAGTCCGCCCTCGAGAACGGCATGGGAGGCGACCCGGCCGGGCTTTCCGGCGGCGCGGCTTTTTCAGAGTGGCTCTCCGGCTTTTTGAACGATAACGGCGGGATCCTTTCGTCTCTGCGGCCGGCGGGGAACGGTCTGACCGGCGGGCCGCTGCCCGGCGATCTCCTGTTTTCCGTCAAATCCTATGAGAATTATTCGACGATTCCGGTTTTCATAAGGGTCGGCGCGAACGACGAGGCCGGCGGCTTGGTTTACGGCGTCGCGCTTGTGACGGACGACGGCTCCGGAGCGTTGAGTTTCACTCCCTTTACGAGAATAGGCGATTATTTTTACTGTACGAGTCCGATTTTCCCCGATCCGGAGGACCGCGGCAGCATAACCCTATGTTACGCCGCCTACGTTCCCGGAAACGCGCCTCTGGCGGCGGACGGGGGGACGGTCTGGGCCCTCGGGGGCAATAAGGTCGACATGATCCAGGGCTGTGAGAAAAAGATTGCCGGCGGCGGCGCCGAATGGGCCGCGCCGTGGTCTGAGACCGAGGATGCTTCGAATCGGTGACTGACAGTTTATCTTCCCGGCGGATCACATGCCGGAAGCGGGGTGTTGCGGTGATGATTAGACGAATACGCGGACGGATGACGGCCAGTTTGCTGCTGTGTTTTTTGATTCTGTTTGCGTCCCTCGGGTTTGGCGCGACATACGCGTGGTTCACGTCCGGGGCGAGCGACGCTCCCAGCCTGTTTTATTCCGCGGGCGTTTCCGGCGGGAGCGCGGCGCAATGCGCCGAGCTGGATTTCGGCTGTTACAATTTCACGGAGACGTACGTTTCGCGCCAGATAGAATTGTCCCGGGCAGTGGACAGCGTCCCCGGCTCCGGCCAAAAGCAGTCCCTTCTGAACGGCGCTTTCCTGTCCTGGTGGCGGGACGGCGGCGGGGAGGACGCTTCCCTCTTTGAAAAGACGGATTATCCGGCGGAGGGTCAGATTTTGGTGCAAAGGTTCTCCTATGTGAATAACACAGGCATCCCCGTGTACATAAGGATGAAACCGGCGCTCGCAGGGTTTGACGCGGCGGCTCTGGGTTGGGTCAGCGGCGCGGACTCCGGCGGGTGGGCTTTCGATCCGCTCTCCGATTCCTTGCTGGCGTACGGCGGCTCGGACGGGTATTTTTACCTCGAAAAACCGCTTATGGCTGGGGATCAGATAGTTATTTCCTTGGCGTATTACTCTTTGGCTCAAACCGGGGATAAATTGAAGGCCGGCATGTCGCTCGAAGCGATTCAGGCGGAGAACAACGCCGTCTTCCTGGATCCGGCCTGGAGAGCCCCATATGACGCCGGAAACGTGAATTATAAGCCTTATGCCCCGTGATATAAGTCTGTTTTGAGTTTAGGGGATAGGTTTCAGGCAATCCCAGGAGGAGCGGGTGAGAAACTTGCGCATGAAAAAGACGCGGAGAACCCCCATTAAAATAAGCGCCGGCAAAATAGCGGCCCTGGCGCTGTGCCTCGCGGCGGCGGCGGGTATGTCCGGCGCGGGCCTCGGTTACGCCAACGCTTGGAGGACGTTTTCCGCGGACGCCGGAAGCGCGTCGGCCGTCGCCGTCCCCGGCGATCCCGTCGCCTCGCTCGTCCAAACTTCCGTCAACCCCATAGACATGAGCGCCGATCAGGCCGATCAGCTTATGAGTCTGCTTAACGGCGGCGGGGATTACGCCTCCGCGCAGGATTATCTGATGTCCGCAGCCGTGAGCAGCGCGGACGCCGGCTCCGGCGCGGCGCCCGGAAGTGCCTTTCTTCTTAACTACAGGTTCGCCTATGACGTCTGCGATGAAAATTATTCGGACGTTTACGCGCGGTTCGGGCTCAGCGGCGACGTTGAAAACATGATCCTTATCGACGGCAAAGAAGTCTTCTGCGTGCAAAATCTTTCGTACACAGACGGCGGGCTTGCCGGAATGGCGCGGATGAACGCCTGCGGAGACGGGCTGTACGCTTATTACCCCGAGCCGGTGCGTCCGGGCGACGAGATCGATATCCAGTATCTTCTGTACTTCCCTGACGGATATTACGGGGAAATCCCGGCTGACGGGCTTATGAATTTTGAGTTGGCGCGCGCTGTCAACAATAATTCCGTTGTGGACTGGAACGTGGTCGTTTCCGGCGGGCATGTCTCGCCGTATGATGAAGAACTCGTTTCGGCGCCGGAGTTCATGGTATATTCCGGCCCCGACGGGGTTGTGAGCTTCGGAACCGGCGCGTCCGCGGCCCCGGGCGGCGCGGGGGCTGATACGGACAAGAACGGCGGATCGGGTGAGAGTCCCGCCGCCGGTGAAGAACAGAATGTTAACGCCGGCGAGGATCAGAACCAGAACGCCGGCGAGGATCAGAACCTCAACGCCGGCGAGGATCAGAACCTCAACGCCGGCGAGGATCAGAACCTCAACGCCGGCGAGGATCAGAACCAGAACTCCAGCGGGAATCAGAGCCAGAACTCCAGCGGGAATCAGAACCAGAACGCCGGTGCGGATCAGAACCAGAACTCCAGCGGGAATCAGAACCAGAACTCCAGCGGGAATCAGAACCAGAACTCCAGCGGGAATCAGAACCAGAACGCCGGCGTGGATCAGAATCTGAACCACGGTGAGAATCAGAATATAAACGCCGGCGTGGATCAGAATCTTAACGCAGGTGAGGACCTTAACCTGAACGCCGGCGGGGATGCTTCCCTCGGCGACGGTGAGGATCAGAATCTTAACGATGGCGGGGCCGGCATATCATCTGGCGCCGCCGTTACGCTTTCTCTCCCGATAATGAATGGCGATGCCTCAGACGGAAACGGCCTCGATTCGTAAATCCGGAATTCTAAAACCAATGTGTATCCCCTGCAAGCAGCGAACTTTTGCTGCTTGTAATTTTATTCAACCAGAGTGCGAAAGTATTAACCTCCTCCGCCGATACGCCGCTGAAGCGTTCGTCGTGTCGGCTCGTCGTCGGCAAATGTTCTCGCACTCCGGTATATATTACCGAATTCGGGGGTTTTATGAAAAAACTCGGCGTCGCGGCCGGAGTGGCCGTTATACTTGTCGGCCTGACCGTCGCTTCCTATCCGTGGCTGAAAGCCATGTACTTTTCCAGGCTGCAGGCGAGCGCCATTGACGCCTGGCTGGCGCAGCCGCAGGCCGCGGCCGTCGGGGACGAGCCGCGCATTGAACCTCTTCCCGCGGAGAGTTCCGCCCCGGCCGAACCCCCTGCCCCGGCCGAGCCCGCTCCCACCCAGGCGGAGGCGATAGAGGCCGATCTGATGGAGGAAGACGTCAACGCGGCGTTCGATGTGCAATACGTTTTGCAGCATATGGAGGGAATAATAACGATTCAGAAAATCGGCCTGAAGTCTCCGATTGTGACCGGCGCGTCGGCCCATAACCTGAATATCGCCGTCTGCTCGGTGGACGACACCGGAAAAATGGGCCAGACCGGGAACTATGTCCTCGCCGGTCACAAGAGCCGCGTCCGCGGACGGCATTTCAACAGGCTTTCGGAGCTCGCGCCGGGAGACGAGGTCGTGACCGAAAATAAACAATACCTGTATACCTATGCGGTCACCGAGATATTCAGCGTCACCCCCGAGGACACATGGGTCATGGATCAGGTCTCCGACAAAAAGCAGATAACCCTCATCACCTGCGATTACAGGATGAACCCTATCGGGCGGCTAATAGTCAAGGGGGAGCTGGAGTCGGAGACTGAAAAATAAAGATCAGCTCCTCCCAGTCGAATATCTCCAGGAAGTCATAAGCAGGGCAGTAATCCTTTTTGTCCCAAACCATATCCGTCAATGCCCCCCATTGTCCCTCACCCACTTTTTTTCTTTGTCGTTCAGCTCCCGCGCCCGGCCTTCCTCCAGCTCCCCGTCCAGCGCGATTTCCCCGAACGAGACGCGCTTAAGCGAAAGCACGCGCTTGCCGACAGCAGCGAACATCCGCTTAACCTGGTGATACTTGCCCTCGCAGAGCGTGATCCGGACCTTCGCGGTAAAAAACCGTTCCGCATCAACCTGCGAATTTTCGCAATGTATCCTTGGGCCGGGCAATCCGCCCATGGAAGGGGTAGAACTCTCCGCCGCCGGCGCGCGAAGTATCTCAAGCCGCGCCGGGAGGCAGCGCTCCCCGTTCTCCAAAACGACGCCCGCGGCGAAAGCCTCCGCGTCCGCCTCGCCGACAAACCCGTCCACTTCGGCCTCGTAGGTCTTTTCCACATGCCGCGCGGGGCTCAGGGTGTTGTGCGCGAAAGCGCCGTCGTTGGTTATCAGCAGGAGCCCCGAGGTGTCCTTGTCCAGCCGCCCGACAGGGAACAGACCTTTTCCGCGGTACTTAGCGTCCAGCAGGCCGATCACCGTCTCCCGCTTTTCGCCCTCCGAAGCGGATACGACGCCGGGCGGCTTATTGAGCATGAGGTATATCCATTTCTCATAGGCGATTTTTCTGCCGGACAGAGTGACCTCCCTCTCCGGCGAGAGCTTGAAGCCTTCGTCGGTCACGGTCTCTCCGCCGACCCGGACGCCGCCGCTTCTGATAAGCGCCCTGACGCGGCTTCTGCTGCCCTCCCCCGCGTCCGCCAGGTATTTATCCAGCCTGATGGTTTTCCGTTCCGTTTTGGACAGCGGATATTCCTCCTTTACGACTAATACGAATCTCAGATTAAAACTTCACAGGCGGAGCCGAAACGCCGAACGGTTCAACGGCGTTCTCGGCGACAGACTGTGAAGATTTTAATCGAGATTCGTATAACGCGGGATTGGGACAATCATAATGCGTTTGTCGCGATTACTCCTTG
>WQUN01000012.1 GCA_009782085.1 Bacillota bacterium | reverse complement strand
AGCTGATATACGACGTGTACAAATACGCGTACCAGGAGATGAAAGCCGACAGGATCTCCAGGCGCGGGCTCTACGCGGCGGGCGGCAGGGAGATGGACGAGACGGTGGATACGGCGGGGCTGGAATAGGGCGGCGAATACATGCAGCAGGTCAGTCTTATTTATGGAGAAATGCACAAACCAGATGTAGGGCAGGGGCTCTGCTCCTGCCGCTTTTGATTTATACCGGATGCAGAAAACATTTGCCGACGACGTGACAAAGGAGGCTAATGTTTTCGCACTCCGGTATATGTCTGGTTTACGGCGGGAGCAGAGCCCCCGCCCTACAATTATTCCCCGCTGTAATAGGTGAATTCACGGAATTTAGACTGACCCGATACATGTAGGGAACGGTCTTGACCGTTCCTTAAAGCGAGGTGAATTCACGGAATTTAGACTGACCCGATACATGTAGGGAACGGTCTTGACCGTTCCTTAAAGCGCCAGTTTATCACCACGAAGCAAAAAGCGGTGCGCGCCAGATGAAAAAAGTCACCCGATTCATGAAACGATTCCTAAAAAAGGAACCCGTCCTCGCCGCCGCGGCGGCGCTGGCCGTAATCTCCATGTTTTTCGTCCCGCCGAGCGTCCGATATGTCTCGTACATGGACTTTTCCGTGCTCGGGATCCTGTTTTGCCTTATGCTTAACGTCGCGGGCTTCAGGGAGCTCGGGGCGTTCGATTTTATCTCGTCGTTTTTGATCGTCAAATCGCAAAGCGTGAGGCTGCTGACGATTCTTCTGGTAAACTGCGTGTTTCTCACCTCCATGTTCGTCACCAACGACGTGGCGCTTATCGCCTTTGTGCCGGTGACGATCGGCATATTCGGCCTCTCCGGGCGCGACAGGCTGATCTTTGTCATCGTCATGGAGACGATGGCGGCGAACGTGGGAAGTATGCTGACGCCCATCGGCAACCCGCAGAACCTGTTCCTGTACTCCTATTATAATATGCATATCCTGAGCTTCCTGAAAACCGTCGTCCCCGTGGGGGCGGCCGGCTACATAATCATAATGTGCGCCGTCCTGGCCTCCAAAAGCAGCGGCATAGAGGTGCGCCTGAAGCAAAAAATCGGCCTCCGGGACAAAAAGGCCATGCTGATATACTATTCATGCCTGTTCGTCCTGTGCGTATTGTCGGTTTTGCGCCTCGCGGACTATAGGATCTGCGTGCCCGCCGCGCTGCTAAGCGTCGCCGCCGTGAACCGGAAGCTGTTCAGGAAGGTGGATTACGGCCTGCTCATAACTTTCGTCGCGTTTTTCGTCTTCGCGGGCAACATCGAGAGGATCGGCGCGGTCAAAGACGCCCTGTCGCACTTTATAACCGGCAGGGCGTTCGTCGTGAGCCTTATCGGCAGCCAGGCCGTCAGCAACGTGCCCGCGGCGATGATGATCTCCCCGTTCACGAAGGACGCGGCCGGCGTCCTGCTGGGCGTCGACGTCGGGGGGCTGGGGACGCCAGTGGCGTCTTTGGCCAGCCTGATCTCGCTGCGGCTGTATACCGGAAGCGGCGGCGCGCCCGGAAGATACATGCTGGCGTTCGCCGCTTACAACGCCGCCGCCCTGGCGCTTCTCGCGGCCGCCGCCTGGATGTATTTGCGCCTGACGGGCCTGTAGCCCTGCGTATGCTGGTTTACGGCTCAGTGTTTTTGCATTTCGTTCTTGAACGCCTCCGCAAGCGCCAGGAATTTTACGAGCATTTCGCGGGATAGCCCGAGCATGCCGATAAGCACGCCGACGTTCGCGGTCCTGTTGAACTCGATGGCAGTGTCGTGGAACGCCTTATGCGGTTCGTATATGGACGCGAAATCTGGCATGTGGGCGTATTTGTCCCTGTTCGCGTCGTACCATTTGCCGAACGCGCAAGTGTGGTGGTCGCTTATCCTCGCGTTTTTGCCGATGTTCTTGAGCAGGTCGCGTATATAGTCCGCGTGGTTCTCGACGCGTTTGGCCAAAGTCGTGGTGATGAAGCCGTTCTCCTCGATGGCCGAGATTTTCCGCACGTCGTCCATGATTTTTTCGTTGGATTCGCTAAACGTCCTTAAGTAGCCGCTAAGCTCGGCCAGAATGCTTTGATTCGTCTCCGTCGCGCCGATCAGCTCCTTGTCCACTTCGCCGACCTTCACGGTGCACTTGGTCGTCTGGTTCGACAAAGTGCCGATCTCCTGGGCGATGACCGCGAAGCCCTTTCCGGCGCTGCCCGCGTGGGCGGACTCGATCGCCGTGTTTATCGAAAGCATCCGCGTTTTCAATGATATTTCGTCGATTTCCTTCAGCGTCTGGGCGACGTTTTGCATTTCTTTCTGGAACCTGTCGGTGTTCTCGGCTATTTCGGATACGCACGCGCCTATCGTGTGGGCGAACACGCTGGACTGGGCCTGGATCAGGCTCATGATCCCGCTTTTCAGGTCCGAGTCGCCCTTGATGAGAAGTTCCTCGTTTATGTTTTCCGGTACGGAATCGGTGTAAGTCATATTGTCCACTGGCGGAGGCCTCTTTTCGATTTGCCATGATTCATAAGTATATGTCAAATTCCTAAAAATAAACGGATGAAATCGCGGGACGGTTCCATGGTTCCGCAACGGACGGTAAGGAACTGTCCAGAAATAACATGCACATTTTTTTGAAACGACGAACGCTTCTACGGCGTTTCAAAAAAATATTTGATCAGTTTATTTCTGGACAG
>WQUN01000011.1 GCA_009782085.1 Bacillota bacterium | reverse complement strand
CGGGCTCTTGGCCGGTGGCGTCGGGCTCGCGGCCGGGGGCGTCGGGCTCGCGGCCGGGGGCGTCGGGCTCGCGGCCGGTGGCGTCGGGCTTACGGCCGGTGGCGTCGGGCTCGCGGTCGGGGATTCCTCCAGCGCCGACTCCTGTACCGGAGCCTGCACGAGCCCGCTTCCGTACCACAAAGGGCTGCCCAGCGGAACCGCGCCGTCGGTTAATATTTTCCTCAGCGAATTATTGTCGGCATGGGGATACGCCTGTTTCAACAACGCCAAACTCCCGCTTACATAGGGCGCCGACATGGATGTCCCGCTACAGGCGGCATAACCGTTTCCCAGCGCCGTCGTGTAAATATTTACCCCAGGGGCGGACAGGTCTATGCCGCCGCCGGTCGAGGAAAAAAAGGCGCGCCTGTTGCTGATGTCCGTGGCGGCGACTCCGATTGCCCCGTCGTATTTCGCGGGATATTCCGTCGTATCCCTGTCCCCCGCCGCGTCTCCGCTGTTTCCGGCGGCGGCGACCAGCAGCAAGCCCTTCGAATACGCCAGGCTGACCATGTCTTCCAGGATTTTGGAATTCTGATCGCTTCCCAGGCTCATGTTGACGATGTCCATATTGTTTTCAATGCACCAGTCGATACCCGCGAGCAGTTCGGACAAATATCCCTCCCCGTCCCGGTTGAGAACCTTGACCGCGTAGAGGCTGCTCTCCGGAGCGACGCCGACGGCGCCTATATCGTTGTCCAGCGCGGCGATGATCCCGGCGACATAGGTTCCGTGCCCGTTGTCGTCAAAGAACGAGGCGGTGTCCGGGTCGAAAGATATCCCGCCGGCGATATCCAGATCCGAGTGAGTGGCTATGCCGGTGTCCAGGACGGCTATATTCACCCCTTTGCCCGATAAGCCGCTGTCCCATGAGAGCGGCGCGAGTATTTTCTCTGCGCCCCAATCCACCGTCTGCCCAAGCGCGCTGATTTTTGCGTCTTCTTCGATCAGCAGTATGTCCGGATCGTTTTCCATTTCGGTTATTTCTTCCGGGGATACGGTCAGAGATTCGGCGGGTATGTTTCTGTATATCCTCTTTACCCTGTGACGCCTGCCGGCGCGCCTGCTTTTGTCATGCGAAGCCCTGTACTCCACGATTACGCGCTTTTCCGCGCCGGGTTGGATTTCGGCCGCGTACGGCAGTTCCGCGTTTTGCCCCGGGTCATCCGCGGGTAAGTATTCGGCGCTTTGAGGGGATTCGGCCGCGTGTAAATCCATAATCCCGCCGCCCATGTTTGAAACGGAAAAAAACATCAGCAGCGCAAAAAAAAGAACTTTCATTTTTTTCATCGAATCATCCTTATGATAATATTTTTCGGAATCACCGCCATTCAATAGTATTGAAAAAATGGATTGTATTTATCCAAGACTTTCTCTTAACAAATCAAAGGCTTTCTTTGACCAAATCATATAATTTCTGCCTCGCCCCAAACTCCCTCATGAACCTCTCCGCGTCGGCGAGCGCGTTTTCGTCTCTTTTTCCCGTCCTGACCGCCCGGATCATCAGATTCTTGGGCGTAGAGTCGATTTCCGTGAACTCCAGCGTCTGCGTCCTGTAGCCGAGGTATTCGAGGACGTTCGCGCGGACCGCGTCGGTCGCCAGCGCCGCGAACCGCTCTTTGATCAGGCCGTGGCGCGTCAGGAGGGCGAACTCCCGGCTCCTTAACGCCGCGTTCATCTCGTGCTGGCAGCAGGGGACGCAGAAGATCATGCCCGCGCCCCATTTGACGGCGTTGAACAGCGCGTAGTCCGTGGCCGTGTCGCAGGCGTGCAGGCAGACGACCATGTCCACCGGCGCGTCCGGCTGAAAGTTTTTGATGTCCCCGCAGACGAATTTCAGGCCGCCGTAGCCGTATTTTTCGGCGGCCGCCCGGCAGCCGGCCACGACGCCGGCTTTCAGATCCAGCCCAGTGACCGACGCGTCCAGCCCTCTGATCTCCGTAAGATAGTGGTACAGAACAAACGTCAGCCAGGATTTCCCGCAGCCAAAGTCCACGGCGCGGATGGACTTTCCCGGGAACCCGGAGACCTCGTCGTCCACGATCTCCAAAAAACGGTTGACCTGGCGGTATTTGGCGTACATGCTTTTGACGATTTTGCCGTCCGAAGTAAAAATGCCCATATCCACAAGCGGCGGCGCGGCTGAGGCGGCGTCCCCGAGAATATATTTTTTGATCCTGTCGTGGCCGGGTCTGTTTTCGGCCGCGGGCGGGGTCCTGACGGGCCGTTTGTTTTTCAGGAGCCTGTTTTTGCCGGTCAGTTTATAAGAATACTCGAACTCCCCGTCCCACATGGCGCACTGCCTGAAACGCGCGCCGAATTCCGCGGCCAGAAAGGCGCGGACATCGGGAAAAGACAGGTTTTCGTGGAAGGCCTGGGTTTCGGTGAGTTTTTCCGCCTGATAGGCGGTTTCGCCGGCGACTGACAGCCGCGTGACGGTGATTTTCCTGTATGCGCAATCCTTGGGCGCGGGATTGCTCAAAACGCATTTATACATGTCTTCGGTAACGCCGGCAAAAATCTCGCTGAAATCGGCCATTTGGCCGCTCCGTTCCGCTGTTGTCAACGACTATATCACCTCCAGGTCGTCCCGCGAGCCGAGCGCCTCGAACTTGCAATGGGGTTCGCTCTGATACCAGTAGGCCACGGAGGCCAGGTCGTCCATAAGCGGCAGATAGCGGCCCTCGGAGCGCCAGCCCAAAACC
>WQUN01000010.1 GCA_009782085.1 Bacillota bacterium | reverse complement strand
CGTCAACAGCTCGTCATAGCCCTTCCGTTCCTCGATATCCGCCACGCCCGCCATATCGGTGACCCAGCTCTTGCCGTCCGCGGAGCTGATCCGCGCGCCGCCCAGCAAATTGATACTGCCGTCGGCGTCGAGGCTGTAGACGCAGATGGTGCCCTTTTCCTTCACGACGACAGGATGGACATTCGTGGGCGTCATGTTGAAAAA
Source organism: Bacillota bacterium (assembly GCA_009782085.1). Taxonomy (GTDB): domain Bacteria; phylum Bacillota; class Clostridia; order Lachnospirales; family WQUN01; genus WQUN01. Next base: position 7,711 of record WQUN01000010.1, on the reverse strand, counting down.
CACCGGCACCTCCGTATTGCTGCCCTCCCGCGTGAAAGAGAAGACGTTCGTGAGCCGGAAAACGAGGTCGTCTCTGCCCTGCGCGGTGTTAAACGTCATGGTGAAGGTCAGCTTCAGGTGATCCCCCGGCTTGAATTCCTTTACCAGCACCTTTTCCCCGTCCTGCTTTATGCCGCTCACGTTTTCCTTGTCGTTCTGCGTGATGTTCGTGGTTATTTTCCCGCCGTATATCTCGAACCCCAGGTTGTATAGCGTGATATCCGAAACGTTGACCAGGTCGAAGTCCACGTCATACGGCTGTCCCGGGTAAGCCTTGTCGTCGCTGGTCACGTAGAGCTCCATCGCGCTTCCGGCCCACACCTTGATCGGCTCCTGCGTCTCGAACTGCTTTTCGATCGGCTCGCCGTCAAACCAGTGGCCGCTGACCGCGGCCTTTATAGGGTATGACCCGGCCTTGTCGCCCCTCAGTATCCAGGAAGCGGAGGCGCTTCCGCCGTTGCCCGAAAGCGGCCCTATGTCGCAGACGCTGTTCTGATGTGTCGGCAAAGGCGCGAGCGAGAGGCCGTCCGGAATGTCGAGCGAGGCCTGCAAATCCGCCAGGTCGATTCCCTCGGGCGCGTAGTTGACCAGGTCCAGCCTGACCTGGAAGAACTCTTTGAGCCAGTGCGCACCGCCGTAGACCGTCAGGTAAACGGCCGCCGGCGGCATGGACGGAGACGGGCTTGGGATAAAGACCGGCGGGCTCCACCACATTATGCCGTAGCCGAAGTTCGCGACATAGCCCATGTCTTCCGAGCCCCAGTCCATGCCCAGGCCCATTCCGCCCGGGTTCATGCCCCCGAGGCCGCCGCCCCCGACGATGTTCCCGCCGCCGTTGACATTGTAGGCTTCCTCAAATTGCACCTCGCCCAATTTATGGACGATCGTGAACTCCCAGGTGTACAGGTTGGCCGGGTCGGTCACGTCGATGCCCGCCGCGGTGATCTCGTCGATGTCCATGCGCTTGACCGAAATCACGCCCGAGAGATAATCGCTCCTGTTCATCGGAATCTCTATAACGCCGGGGGCCGGGATTCCGGGGTCCGGGTTGCCGGGGTCCGGGTTGTCGAGGTCGACGGTTTTCCTGGCGAGGTCGTAGTCCTGCTTTGTCACGGTGATGGTTATGCCGCCGCCCGTGGCGACGACAAAGCGCGCCTGTCCGTCGGGATCGGTCATGACCGGGTCCAGGTCCTCACCGCCGGCCTGCGCCATGACACTGGCGCCGCCGATCGGGACCTGGACGCCGCCGGAATTTTGCCCGGTGACGCTGACCACGACGCCGAACATTTCGCCTTCCGGACAGACCTCTATATAGAAGGTCTTTTCGGCGGCGTTTCCCTGTCTGTCCTCCACGGTGAGCTTTACGGCGTATGTTCCGGCCGCCGTGTAAACGTGGCTGACGGTCGGATTGCTGTCCAAAGGCGTACCGTCGCCGAAATCCCATGAGAAGGACCTGATCCTGTCGTTGTCTGTAGAGGCCGCGCCCGAGAGCGTTACCGGGAAGTTGACCAGGGCCTTTGTCTGCCCTGTGATCACGGCGACCGGCGGCTCGAAGTCGTTCGGGGAGGCCGTCGCCATGGCGAACGCCCCGGCGCTTTCGTTCCCGGCCTTGTCGACCGTCACTACCTTGAACCAGTAGACGCCCGGGTTCAGATTCCCGACCCTATACTGCGTAACGCCGTCTTTCAGGCGCGTCAGCAGTGTGTAGGGGCCCGCCTGACTCGCGGACATGTAAACAGCGTATCCCATCAGATCGGTTTCGGAAGGCGATTTTGTCCAGCTGACGCCCGCCGCCAGATCCATGTCGACCGCGGTCAGGACCCTGTCGGCCGGAGGCGAGTTTTTGACCGTGTAGCGGACAATATATCCGTCGGAATCGCTGCCCGACGAATCCCGCGCCACGAACATGAAGTCGTACCCGCCGTCGTCCAGGCCGGCGGACCAGTTTGAGAAATCCGCTATTTCGACGGGTTTGCTCATGGCCTTGGTCTCCGCCAATATCCAGCCGGTTCCGCCCGTTTTCCGGCAATAGAGCCTTATCTCGGCGAGCCTGTAGCCGTCGGACGCGCCGGCGCTGATGGCCGCGGAACTGTTGACATACCCGCCGTCCGCGGGATAGACGCTTATGACCTCCGGTTTGTCCGTATCGGGCGCGGGCGAGGCCGTCACCATGTTCGACGGCGAGCTCTCGACGCCCGCGGAATCGGCCCTGGTCATATAGTAAGCGTAGGTTTTACCCTGTTCCACGGTATAGTCGTAATAGCCCAGATAGCGGTCGGTGGAGCAGATCGCCTCGAACCGGCCCGTGACCCCGTCCGACACTTCCGCGCGATACAGCGTGAATTTGCCGAAATCGGCCGAATAATCCGGCTGCCATTTGAGATAGATATACGAGGACGCGGCCACATACGTGAGCGGGTTTTGCAGCGATTCGCCGGCCGTGCTGACAACGCCCGCGGAAGCGGGCGAGGCGTTGTGCGTGGCGGTCTCCTTCAGCCGGATCGCCATGACGACGGTCTCCCCGGCCTCCGAAACGTATGTGTTTGCGCCGCCGTAGGTCGCGCCGCCGTCAAAGCTGTATTCCGCGCCTTCCACGGGAATGATCGCGACGGTTTTCGGGAAATCCGCGCCGCTTACCGTGAAATACAGCTTCGGGGCCGGCCTGCCGTCCAGCCTGACGAAAACTACCGGGCCGGTGCCGCCGGCCGCGCCCGCGAAACGCGTCGCCGTTTCCTTGATCCTGGCGTAGAAGACGGTTGCGGGCGAATCGGCGGTAAAGCCGCCGAAAGACGGGCCGTCCTGCCACGTCGTCCCGTCCGAGGAATATTCCGCGCCGGGAATGGCGTTGACGGTATAGATGAACAAGTTATCGCCGGCCGTGTACGCGCCAGTAACAAGAGCCGGCGCGTCCGGGCCGTCCGCTTTCGCGACAACGGCGGTCGGCTCCGAAATCACGCTGCCCAGGCAGTTCTCCGCGAACACCCATAGGGTGATCGTCTGGCCGATGTCGGCCTGCGTAAGAGTATACGCGGAGCTGTCGGTCCCGATCCCGGTCTCGGACGAGCCGCGCTTCCACAGGAAGGTCAGCTTGCCGAGGTCGGCCGGCGGGTCGGAGTAAAGGCCGGAGACGTCCGCCGTGAGCGTCGAGCCGTATCTGGCGTCGCCGGTGATCGTCACGGCGCCCGCAAGCGCGGGTCTGTCCTCGTTATTCAGGAAATAGGACAGGGGCTTGGGCGTCATTTCTATCTGAAGGCCGTATGTCTCGCCCACGGTGTAGTAGTAATCGAACAGCACCCAGCGCCCGTTCGGGTCCGTATACGGAGGGAGCGCCGCCGGGGTGAAATAGTACCGTTCGATGGACTCCCCGGGCGAAAGGACCGCGGGCAGTTCGTCTATCAGCCTCTTCGAGCCGTCCGCGCCGAAAAACGCGGTGCCGAGCGGCTCCTGATCCGTATAGACGTTCGGCAGATAGACGTCGCGGGCGCTTTCGTTGGAAAGTATCACGTTGTTGTAAGCGCCGCCGCCGTAGAGTTCGTCGGCGAATTCGACGGTCAGCTTCAACCCCTGCATCCCCAGCACCGTAACCGGGTCTTTGGCGGCGAACCGCGCGGCGACGGTCTCGTTGAACTGGGCCAGAGTCCCCACATAGTCAGCCGTGAGCCAGTATTCGCCTATGGCGTCCCCCCGGAGGATCCAGGAGATCGCGGCGCTGGTCTGTCCCTTGATCTCGGGTACCGAAACTACCCTGTCGCTCTCGCTGACGGCGGTGTCCATAATGGTCAGGCCGTCCGGCACGTTCAGGGTGATCCTGTTGTCCAGCATGGAGAACTGGCTGGCCGCGTTGTTGATGATGTGCAGCCTTACGCTGAAGAATTCCTTGAGCGTGGATACGGTGACCGGGATCTCGACGACAGCGACGGACATGTTCCGGACTACACTGTCCATATCCCCGCCGTCTCCGCCGCCCCCGCCGCCGTCCCCGCCGGACCCGGACGGCCCGATGGGATAGGCGGTATAGCTCACGCCCTGATAGGTCATCGAAGTTTCGCCGAAAACCTCCTGGGTAAGGGGGTTGTAGGAGAACTCGAGCTTGACGTACTGCAGCGTCACATAGACATTCACGATGTACTGGTTCTCCGGGTTGGAGACGTCGATGCCCGCCGCGACGATCTCGTCGAAGGTCATCCGGTGTATCTCGAACTCGCCCTCGATCATCGGCTGACGGACCAAGGTCATAGTTACTTCGGCCGTCGCACCCGCGGTGACCAGTATGTCCTTCGCGGCCGGCAGCCAGTTGTTGTCCGGAATGACGCAGCCGACGGTATGCGGGCCGACCTCCGAGGTGAACGCCGCGTAGCCGTTCGTGTCGGTCTGGCGGACGACCATGTTCGGGCCGCCGAGGTCGAAATAGACCGAGGCCCCGGGAACCGGCGCGTTGTTCTCGTCCACGGCGCGGATGCGCGCCGAGCCCAGCAAGGCGCGGTCCCGCACCGTGACCGTCTTTTCCGCCGTCGCGCGGTTGCCGTCGGTATCAATGACGGTCAGGCTTATCGTGTACGTCCCCACCGCCTGATAGCTGTGAACGACGCGCCTGGAAGACGAAACCGAGCCGTCGCCCAGGTCGAAGGCTTAGCCGACGACGCCGGCGGCGGCGGTCGACATGGACGCGTCGATCTCGTATTCCACGCCGGCCTCCATAACCGCGTCGCAGTTGATCACCGCGACCGGCATGGAACGGTTGGGCACGGTCACGGCGTTCGTGTAACATGCCGCGACGTTGCCGACGCCGTCCAGCGCGTCTATGCGGTAGGCATATTGCTGCTGCGTCTTGGCGATCGAATAGTCGGCGAAGGCGTAGTCGAGCCGGCCCGGGGCGGCGGGCTGCTGCCCGATGAGGGCGTATACGCCGGAGCCCGTTCCCGTGAGACGGTAAATCCGGTATCCGGCCAGGTCGGCGGACATGTCGCTTTGCCACGTCAGCGTGACACAGCCGTCGGAATAGCCGGCGGCCGGCGACAACGCCTCCGGCGCCCGCTTGTCTACCGCGTATACGGCCTCGGCGGGCGCGCTTACGTTCCCCGCCTTGTCGACGGCGGTGACGCGCACCGCGGCCGTGTCCCCGTCCGCGAAGCCGTCCAGCGGGACGGCCGCGGAAACGGTCTTTTCGTAATTGTTGACCGCGTTGAAAACGGCCAGTTCGATATAGGCGGAACCGGTCTTGTTCCCGTACTCTATTTTGATCTGATCCAGCATCCGGTTATCCGTCGCGTAGACGCTGACGGTCCGGAAGCCGGGGCCGAGCGCCGCGTTGGAGGCGGGATAGAAACTGACGATTACGGGCGGTTCCGTGTCTGCGGAAATCTGAGCGGAAGCCGCCGTTGACAGCGCGCTTTCGTTCCCGGCCAGGTCGGTCGCCGTGACTTTGTAGTAGTACACGCCGCTTCCCGTTGCGCTCCGGTCAAAGTAATTGAGCGAGGCCAACCCGCTTGCCAGCCTGACAAAAACGCCGTCCGGCGAAGCGGAGCGGTACACGGCATAGGCGGCGATGTCGGATTCCGGCCCCCTGACCCACATGACCTCCACGACGCCGTCCCGGTCCGCCGCCTGGACGCCGTTGGGCGCGGAGGGCGGAGTGCGGTCGACGATGTACTGGACATACGGGGCGGATGCGCCCGTGTCGCTCACGTTCCCGACGGAGTCCGCCGCGACGCCGCGCACATATAGGGCGCCTTCGCCGTACGCCGAGAGGTCGAGCGTATACGTGACGGTCCGTTTTTTCTGGCGATCCGGGAATTCGGCCGTGTACACGGCCGTCCACGCCGTCCCGTTCACGGAGACCTGTATCGCGACCGAACTGACGGCAAAGTCGTCGTCCGCCGTGATACTGAGCGCCAGGCTGTTCGCGAAATACCCCGATTTGGGCATGATCGACGAAATCACCGGTGCGGTCGTATCTGCCTGCGTGTACGCGGCGATGTCGTCGGAAGGGACGCCCCTGTTGCCGAGCCGGTCGTAGCCGACCACGCGGTAGGTGTACCCGGTTCCCGGCGACAGGCTCAGGATGTTGGTCCCGAGCGTCCTGTTCACATCCATGACCGTTGTGTACACGCCGTCCGGGTTTTTCCTCTCCACGCGGTAGAAGCCGATGTCGTCGTCCGCCACGTCGTTCCAGGACAGAGTGATCGTCACGGACGTGCTCGTATAAGCCAGCCCGGTGACTTTTTCCGGCCCGGTATTGTCGACGGAGTAGGCATAGATCAGCGGAACGCTCGCGTTGTTCCTGGCGTCATACGCGATTGCTCTGATTCGGATGACCCCGTCGGCAAACCGCGTCGTGTCCAGCGCGAAGGTATACGGCGCGCCCGTTCTGGAGCCGCAGAGTTCCCAGGTTGCCCCGGCGTCCGCGGAGCAATAGAGCTCCGCCTTGGTGACGCCCACGTTGTCGATGGCCGTGACCGCGACGCTGACGGTTCCGTTTATGTAACTGCCGCTGGCCGGCGTCATCTTGGTAACCACCGGAGATTCCTCATCCGTGCCCTTCATGCCCGCGGCGATCTCCGACGGCGGGCCTTCCTGTCCCAAATCGTCGATCCCAGCCACATAGTAGTAATACACCCTGCCCTCCGCGACGGTCGTGTCGCGATAGGTGAGAGTGTTGCGGCCGCTTAGGGTGACGAGCGGGTAGAAGCCGCTGTCGATCTCGGAACGCCTGTATATCCTGTATCTCGTTGTGTCGATCTCGCCGGCCATCGACCAGGAGATGTTGATCCCCAGAATATCGCCCATCGCCACGACGTTGATGATCCTGGCCGGACCGGTGTGAACGACGGTGACCGTACCTTCTTTCTCGGCCGTGACGCCGTCCGCGTCGGTCAGGCTGAACACGACCGTATAATCGCCGTCGGGGACATAGCTCACGTCCCATTTGACCGAGTAGGTCACCGTCGCGGACGACACGGCGAAGACGCCGGCCTCGCCGATCAGGCTGCGCGAGCCGCCGTCGACATAGTAGAGAAGCCCTGTGACGCTCTCTGAACCGAGCGGCTGATAGTTTTTGCTGTTGACAGTCTCTATATAGACGGTGTTTTTGCCCCCGCCAACCTTGTTCAGCTCGTTGTCGGTCGCGATGCCGTTTATGACGGGCGCCTCAGGCGTCGCGCCGACGCTTGCGCGGCTCGTTTCGAAGCCGTCCGCCGTCAGGCCGTAAACCTGATAGGTATAAGTCCGGCCTGTTGTCAGGTTCCTGTCGGTAAAGAAACAGTCGGCCGTCTCTCCGACCGTGACGCCGTCGCGTCTGACTATGTATTTTACGACCGCGGGGCTGACGTGCCTTGTCCAGCTTAGATACACCGTCCGGCTGTAAACTTTCTCCGCCTGCAGGTTGGGGACGGACAGGCTTAGGGTGTCGCCGGAAAACACGACGCCCGGGCCCACATGGGATTGATATGCCGCCACATACGAGGCGTACACGGGCGCGGGTACGTAGATCGTCCGCAGGCTGCTTAAATTAATGAAGGTGTTTCCATCCGACAGCGACGGTACCGTCAGGCCGGTAAAGGTCAGGTCTGTTATGCCGGTGTCCCCGTAAAACGGGCCGCTGGAGTTGAACGACGTGAGGCCGGTTCCGAAAACCACGCTCGTGAGCTTCGGCATGTTGGCGAAAGCGTAATAG
>WQUN01000009.1 GCA_009782085.1 Bacillota bacterium | reverse complement strand
AACGCCCCGTTTCCGGCTGAATTGTTACCAGAGCGCTTTACGGCGCTGAAAAAAAACTGTTGCAAAAGTTTGTCCAGGGTGTATAATGGTATCAGATTTTGAGGAATTATACACGGCGGCAAGGCGCCGCCGCGATCTCGGCCATGCCGGTCGGGGCCGCTTGCGGAAAGGCTTATAAGGAAAAGGCGAATAAATTTGTAAGGAAAACCTTATAAGGGCAAGCGGCCTGACGCGTAACCGGCGGGGAAGCGCGAACCGCGCCCCCTGGGCGAGAGGCAACAATGGACAAGCCGGCGGCGGGCCGGCGGATTACCGGCGCGCGGTTTGCGGCCGGTCCCGGTTCCGGGCCGACGGCGCGGAAAGGGGATCGGCATGGGTTATGCCGGATGCGGAAAACATTTGCCGACTACGCGGGAGGCCGATGTTTTCGCGCGCCGGATGTCGTCTCTTTGCGGGCGGGTCTCCGTCCGCAAGCGGTAGGGGGACGGCGGCCCGGGCGGCCGCGCGGGACGGATGCGCGGCGCCGCTGGACAAGCCCTCAAACTATATTATTCAAAAGGAGAGTGTTCTATGAGCAAGAAAAGGAAACTGCTGATTTCCATGACCGCCGCGTTGACGGCGGTGGCCCTCGTAGCGGGCGTTACATACGCGTGGTTCACGGCGAAAAGCCCCGTGGCCGAGCACGTTTACGCGTCCGGCTCGCTGAAGATCGCGTACAGCGAGGCCCCTAGCATTTATTCTTTTGACACCGATCCCGCCAGCCCCAACTTCGGCTGGCCGCTGAAAGACATTGTCGACCCCGCCACCGGCACGTGGGCAATGCCGCCGATTTATGAGAGATGGGCCGGCATGGAACCTAGCAGCGTTTATGGCATGTATCCCGATGTTGCGAACGGCGAGCCGCCGCTGCAAGTAACCTACAGAAACGCCGGAACTCTTGACGCGTTTGTAAGGCTCAGCGGCGCTCCCAGCATTGATGTTTTGGAGCGCGCTCCGTTGGCCGGTTCTGCTGATGCGAGTATTTACTACTATAGGGAACAGCCCGATGACAGCAACGTCCTTGGGACTGCGCCGAATTATGTTCCGGACACTACCATTCCCGGCTATCAGGATCAGTTGGACGGCGCGTCCGCGGACGCGGGAATGCCGGTCACCTCTTTGGTCGGATGCAACAGCTTGATCGATCCTGATTCGGTTCTCAGCTGGATTGAGGCTGGATTAGATGCGGATACTTTAGGCGGCGGAAGTGGTCAGCCCGGCAGTGATATAGCTGTTGCGACAAAAGCGCAGTTGTACATAGATGATACAGGTGCGGACCCCAATATCTACGCTTTGATGCCGGGAAATGTAAATTACAAGGCAGTTCCGATTGTACAGGAAGTCGGCCTTGACTGGCAGACCAATGCCAAATACATCGACAACTGGTACAATAACGGCGCGAGCGACGTAATGGACGATACCTTACCCGATGGATCTTTCCAGCCTTATGTCGATCCTGTTACTGGCGTGCCTTATCCCGGAACAAAAGTCAACTTCGGAACTGGCTTCCTCGCGACACAGTTTGACGAACAGGCAATAAAAGATATCCTAAAAGTAAACCTTTCACCTGACTTAATGCCCGCGTATGTTACGCCTGCGAGTTGGGGAGTAGCTCCGTCCGGTTGGATGCCGGATAACCAGGTTCATAGCTTGATCTTCATCCTTTGCCATTGGCACCTTTATGGTTTGAATGAGACCATGCTTACTCCCAGGCAGCGTCTGGCGCCGGCACAGATAAGGGCGAATTTGCAGCGGATAGCTCTGGCCAACGGCGCTCCGTTTGTTGACCTCGCCGGGTACATTGATGTCCTCAACGCCGCCCGCGCCAAGTAACAAGTCAATCACATATTTTGCAACATGATCCGCATACATATCTTCATTCTTAATAACCCTGACCGGGGGCCCGCAACCTACCAGCAGGCTCTCGGATACCGCCCCGCTTTCGCGGGGCGGTTTTTATCAGGAAAAGCTACTGAACGATCTCGTTACTATCCATCCTCTCTCAACGATATCACATCTATATGAAAAGGGAGTGTGTTTGTGTTCAAAAATCGCAGGTCTTTTTTCAAGCGTCTGACATGCGCGTCTGTTGCGCTGGTTATGTGCACTGCGCTTGTTCAGAACGTATTCGCCGATACAGAGGATCCCTCAGAATCCACGCCCGCCGGAGACGCAAGTCTCCTTTTGGAACCATTGTCCGCCGGAATTCCGGATATTTCAATCGCGGCGGGTCAGAATTTTTCCCTCGTGGAAATCAACGGCACTGTTTGGGCCTGGGGCGACAACAGCGGAGGGCAGCTTGGGAACGGCACAACCACGCAAAGCAAGATCCCGATACCGGTAACTGGGTTGACCGGAGTTACGGCAATCGCGGCGGGTCAAAACCACAGCATGGCGCTGAGCGGAGGAACTGTTTATACCTGGGGCGATAACTCCAAGGGGCAAATCGGCGACAACACTCTCACGCGCAGGCTATCCCCGGTGCCGGTGCCAGGATTGACCGACGTTACCGCAATCGCGGCTGGCGTCTTATTCAGCGTGGCGCTGAAAAATGACGGCACCGTTTGGACATGGGGCAGCAACGATAACGGGCAGCTTGGTATCGGCAGCACCGTTTCAAACATGAGCACTCCTCAGCCTGTAACGAGCATTAGCGACGTTGTCGCTATCGCGGCGGGCGCATACCACTGTCTGGCCGTGCGAGCGGACGGCACGGTTTGGGCCTGGGGACAGGGCACCAGCGGCCAGCTTGGGGACGGCACGACGGCGCGGCAGAATAAACCGGTACAGGCGCTTGGCATTGATAATATAACCAAGGTCGCAAGCAAGGGAAACTTCAGCATGGCGCTAAAAAACGACGGAACCGTCTGGATGTGGGGATACAATGGCTCCGGCCAGCTTGGGGACGGCACTACAACGCAAAGAAACGTGCCGCAGCAGGTTCCGGGACTGAATAACGTGGCGAAAATCAGCACCGGCAGCAACCACAGCCTGGCGCTAATGAATGACGGCACGGTTTGGGCGTGGGGCTACAACGGCTTAGGGCAGGTCGGAGGCGACCCGAGCGATCCTGTTAGTTTGGCAAACATAGTTCCTCAACCGGTGCAAGGGCTTAGCGGCATAGTCGGCATAGCCGGAGGATATGGGCACAGCTTGGCGGTTCAGGACAACGGGACCGTTTGGGCTTGGGGCTGGAATCCCTATGGACAGCTTGGAGACGGTACGACTACGCCAAGCAATGTTCCGGTGACGCGTTTCCCCGCGCTTCAGGCGCTTTTGGCACAGGCCGAAGTTTTGTATGCCAACGGAGGCGCTTATACTCTCGCAAGCGTTCAGGCGCTTCTTAGCGCTATTACAGCCGGGCGGGCGGGCGCGGCCAACCCCGGAGCAACCCAGGCTGAAGCGGATCAGGCTGCCGCAGACCTTCAGGCGGCAATAGACGGCCTAACACAAGGCACGCTGATTTGCACGGTGTTGTCGATGATGGTAAAGATCGCTAAACCGCAACAGATACCGTATACATGGGACGGCGCCGGCACACTTGTGTTTACCAGTTCGAACTCGGCTGTCTGCGGCGTTGACCAAAACGGGGTACTGACTCCGCTTAAAGCTGGTGTCGCGGTAATCACAATCGCCCAGCCCGGCGGGGGTAAATACGTGTTTGCGGTTACAGTGACATCGTAATTTCCTGCCCAGTTTTTGATGAATTTATAACCTAACCGGGGGCCCGCAACCTACCAGCAGACCCCCGGATACCGCCCCGCTTTCGCGGGGCGGTTTTTATTGGTGCCAAGCGGCCGGCCCACGCGCATTCAGCCGGCCTTCCCGGCCCACGCGCATTTCGCCGGTCTTCCCGGCAAACGGCAACCCCCGCCGCCATAAAACCTGTTGTCATTGTATCGCTGTTCCACTTAAAAATGTCTGTTAATCTGTTAATCTGTCACCCTGAGCGAAGCGAAGGGTCTAAGATTCTTCGCTTCGCTCAGAATGACAATGCAACCATTATAACGGACTTTCCAGAAGCCGACATGCCTCAAACCTAGGCGTCGCAAGGGTTTGAAGCACTTATCAACATTCACAATGTTGGAAATGGTAAATACTGACAACCTAGAAACCCGCTCGTAGTGCGGGTTTCACAATAGGCTGTTGACTACGATGAATTTCATAAATACCATCTAAGCCAGTACCCGTGCGGGTTTGAGGGCTTTTTGTCTCTGGAAAGTCCGTTAAAAATGTCTGTTAATCTGTTAATCTGTCACCCTGAGCGAAGCGAAGGGTCTAAGATTCTTCGCTTCGCTCAGAATGACAATGCGGCCATTATAATATAGAATGGCCGCAGGGCGGGGGCTCTGCTCCCGCCGCTCCGTCATTATGCGGCGGCACACGCAAATCCCCGGGCAATACGGCGGTCAAACCGGCCAGGGCAATCCGGCAACGACAAAACGGCGGTCAAACCGGCGGGCAATCCGGCCGTGACAAAACGGCGGTCAAACCGGCGGGCAATCCGGCCGTGACAAAACGGCGGGGGCTCTGCTACCGCCGTCACCGGCAAACGATGATTTTACGGTGTGGTAAAATCGGTCGGGGATGGAACCGGAAATCGGTCGGGGATGGAACCCCGACCCTACGAACGCCGATTTTGCCAGGATGTGAATATGCTGTAGGGTCGGGCTTCCATGCCCGACCGCTCTACCCGTTTGCTAAATCCCGGTTTACAGTAGGCGGCGGGGGCAAGCCCCCGCCCTACAGCCCCCGTTTGTTAGCAACGACAAATCCCCGTTTACCGGTGACGGCGGGGGCAAGCCCCCGCCCTACATGCGGCGCGTTAGCCTACACAAGGTACGCAGCTTATTCAATCAGTCTTATTTATCGTCATAGTGCCCCTTGCATTGCGCGATTTCAATCATGCCGTTTTTTATGCGATAGACAAGCCTGTTTTTGTCGTCCACGCGCCTGCTCCAAAAACCCGCGAGGCGGCCTGATAAAGCCTCCGGCTTGCCTATGCCGTCATAGCCGTTTCTGTCGACGTCTTTCAGCAGCCGATTGATTTTGCCGAGGGTTTTTTTATCCTGCGCCTGCCAGTAAAGATAGTCTTCCCACGCCTCGTCGTACCAGATTTTTTTCATACGTCATCCGCCTCGATCAGGTCGTGCTCCACGCCTTTGCCCGCGTTTAAGGCCGCGATGGCTTTGTCCAGATGCGCCAGGTTGGATTCGCTGTAAAACGGGTCGGCGGTTATCACAAACGGTATTTTATTCTGACGGACGACCGCTTTCACGAACAGAGTAACCGCCGTGGTCATATTTAACCCCATATCCTCAAACAGCTTTTCGGCTTGTTTCTTCAAATTCTCGTCCAAGCGCACGGTTACGCTCGCGCTTGCCATGCTATCGCCCCCTTTCGTACTGCTATTATAAGCGATTCCGCTTACATTGTCAACGGCGCTTGCGGACGGGTTGTTCCCAAATGCGCAACGTCATCGGCTGTCACCCTGAGCGAAGCGAAGGGTCTTAAAGATTCTTCGCTTTGCTCAGAATGACAGTTGTACATTGTAGAATGACGCCCCTGGGCTTCCCGCGAATTTACAGACCTTTTGAGACGATTATTCTGCTATAGTCGTTTCGAATTGAAACTCAGTTTCGTATTGAAACTCAGTTTCGTATTGAAACTCATTTTCAATCGAAAGCCATAAAAAAAACAGGCGGTGATCCTATGATCGCTTCGGGCGGCGTTGCCCTTGCGGATCAGCCGGCGTTTGTCCGGGGAAAGCAGGCGGAATACATTGCCCTGGCCGGGAAACCGGCTTACAGGGCCGTTCCCTGGGTAATCCTGGGGGCGGTGATAAGAAAGGCGGAGGGGCTGAACAGATATGAGTACACCGCCGCGAGCGTCGCGCCGTTTGACGCGGCTTTGGCCGGCGCTCTGGCGGTTTACGGCGTCGCAGGCGCGGCGGACGGCGACTGCTCCGCCGCGGCGGCGGCGCTGAGGGCGGCGATGGCTGGCCTTGTCAAAACCGCTCTCGCCGGGCCCCTCAGCATGTCTGGACAGGTAGGCAAAAACCTCCAGATTGCGAACATCAGTTACAACGGCTTCGGAACGCTGACCTACACAAGCTCCAACACGGCCGTCTGCACCGTGTCGAACACCGGGCTCCTCTCCCCGAAGAGCAGGGGGACGGCCGTGATAACGGTCGGCGTCGCCGAGACGGAGCAGAAAGCCGTGTTCGCGATGACGGTAACATAATAACGTTTACATCTCCATCTCACCGTAAGCCTCTCCCAGTATTTCCCCGATCCCGTTGACCAGGCCGAAAGCGGCCTCCTCGCGCTCCAAGAATTCCCTCGTCCTATCGTTCAGGAACAGCTCGGAATACATGTGGCTCAGGATCTTTTCCTCGTCAAACGGCGGGGTTTCCCCGGACGCGGCCTTCATCCTGTGGCCGAAAAGGGCTTGCTTGTACTCCGCAAGCCGGCGCGCCAGGGCCGGGTCGCTCAGAACGGCGGCCTTGGCGAAACGGTAGGCCGCGAGCTCCGGGCTGTCCCTGAAAGCCTCCGCCAGAGCGCGGGCCAGGGCCAGAACTTCACTCATGCGGTCAAACCTCCATTATTATCGGCAGAATCATTGGTGACCGTTTCGTCTTCTGCCACAGGAACTCCTTGAGGGTGTCCTTGATGAGCGATTTGACGTACGACCACTCGCCGAGGTTGTCGCATTCCATCAGCGCGGCGCGCACCACGTTCCGCGCCTCCTCCATGAGCGTCTCGGCCTCGCGCACGTACACGAACCCGCGGGATATGATGTCCGGCCCGGCCACGATCTGCCCCGTCTCCTCCTCTATCGTGACTACGACGATCGTCAGCCCGTCCTGGGCCAGGTGTTTCCTGTCGCGCAGGACGACGTTGCCCACGTCGCCGACGCCCAAGCCGTCCACCATGACTTGGCCGGACGGGACGGTGCCGGTCGCCTTGGCGGATTCCCGGGTAAGCTCCAGGACGTCGCCGTTGCCCAGGACGAAAATGTCCTCCTTGGCCATGCCCAAAGAAACCGCCAGGTCCCTGTGGTGCTTCAGGTGCTTGTACTCGCCGTGGATGGGCATGAAGAACCTGGGCCTGGTCAGCGCGTGCATCAGCTTCAGCTCCTCCTGCTTGGCGTGGCCGGAGACGTGCACCTCCATCAGCCCCTCGTATATGACGTCCGCGCCCTTTCTCATCAGATCGTTTATGACTTTGGAGATGGTCTTTTCGTTGCCGGGGATCGCGGAGGAGCTGATTATTATCTTGTCGCCGGGCTTGATCTCCACCTGCTTGTGCTCCGCGGCGGCCATGCGCGACAGGGCGGACATGGGCTCCCCCTGGCTGCCGGTCGTGATGATGACGATCTGCTCGTCCGTGTAGTTTTTAAGCTCGTTCGCCTCTATCTGCACATGCGGCGGTATCTCGAGATAACCCAGCTCCACGGCCGTCTTGACCGTGCTGGTCATGCTCCGGCCGACCACGGCCACCTTCCTGTTGTGCTTGACGGCGGAGTTGAAGATCTGCTGGATCCTGTAGATGTGGGAGGAAAAGGTGGCCACCATTATGCGCTGGTTCGCGCTCTGCTGGAATATGCCCTCCAAGACCACCCCGACGGACTTTTCGGACATTGTGTAGCCCTTCTGCTCAACGTTCGTGCTCTCGCACATCAGGAGCAAAACGCCGCTCCTGCCGAGCTCCGCGAAGCGCTGCAGGTCGATGGTGCCGCCGTTTATCGGGGTGTAGTCCACCTTGAAGTCCCCGGTGTGGACGACGACGCCTACGGGCGTCCTGATGGCGAAGGCCACGGTGTCGGCGATGCTGTGGGTCGTGTGGATGAACTCGACCTCGAACACGCCCTCCTTGATCGTCTCGCCGGGCGTGACGCAGACCAGTTCCGTCTGGGTTAGGCTGTGCTCCTTGAGCTTGTTCTCCACCAGCCCGAGCGTCAGCCTCGTCCCGTAGATCGGGACGTTGAAATCCCGCAGAAAATAGGGGATGGAACCGATGTGATCCTCGTGCCCGTGCGTCAGGAAAACCGCGCGGACCTTGCTCTTGTTCCTCAGCAGATAGGAATAGTCCGGAATCACCAGGTCAACGCCGAGCATGTCGTCGTCGGGAAAATCCACTCCGCAGTCCACGACGATTATATCCGAGCCGTACTCGAGGACCGCCATGTTCTTCCCGACCTCCTGCAACCCGCCGAGCATGAAAACTCTCAGCTTGTTCTTTTTTGAAGCCAAATTTACACCTCCGTACTGGATGCTGGAATAAATACATGAACCTGGAACCTGGATAAATATACATATAAAAAGCATTCCTGCGCGTCTCGGAATGCCAAAGGGTCGACTTTAAGAAAACAGCGCAAATAAGCTCCTTCGGAGCCGAAAATAAAGATCAAAGACAAAGCTCCGGGGCGCGGATCTCCTGTCAGGCTTCTTCGGGAATCGGCGGGCGTTTGTCACCGCGTTAGAGTTAACCTGAGCGTGGCGAAAGGCCTGGGAACCGCCGGAAAATAACTTGCACATACCGGATGTATAAAACATTGCCGACGACTTGGACAGAGGAGGCTAATGTTTTCGCGCTCCGGTAGAACTTATTTTCTGACAGCTCCCTGCTTCGCTTCGCTCGGAATGACGCGGCCGCCCGCCGGTATATAAAAGTCATTTGAGGAAGTCCAAAAATCCGTGGTCCCGGTTTTCCCTTTAACCGTCTATGGCTGTTAAACATCCGCCGCCGGGATTCTGACGCGAACCGTTTATACTGAGATCGTTATACTGAGATCGGTATTACTCGATGTCAAAATCCTCGTTCTCCTCGTCAAACAAACCCGCCGCGAATTCGAACTCCTTGTCGTCCTCCACGAACTCGTACACGATATCCTCTTCCCCGTCCACCGGGACGCCTTTCAGGATCGAGGCCTCCGCCTCGTCGTCGTCGAGGTCTTCCTCCTCCAGCACGAGCAGGTACGTCACGCCGTTGACTTCCTTGGAGTCCAGGACGGCGAAGCTCACCTCCTCGTCGTCGTCGTCCAGCAAGGTTATTATTTCGTACTCCTCTTCTTCCAGATCGTCGAACTCGTCGTTGAAATCCGCGTCGTTGTCTTTCTTGTCCAATGCGTTCACCTCATTTTTCTTTTTATACTCCATATAGCTTTGAAGGATGCAGACGGCCGCGAGCGTGTCCGCCGCGCGCTTCTTTTTGTCCGGGGACGCGCCGTTCAGCGTCCTAAGGGCGGATTTCGTGCTGAGCCTCTCGTCCCAGAGAACGACGGGCACGCCGGCGAACTCGCGCTCCAGCCGCTTTTTCAGGGCGAGCGTCTTTTCGCATCTCGGCCCCTCCGTGTTGTTCATGTTCTTGGGATATCCCAGGACTATCTCCCGGACTCCGTAGGAGCTCACGATCTCGCCCAGCCGCGCCAGGCTGCCCTTCAGGTCGTCCGGGTTCGCGCGGCGGACGGTCTCAAGCCCGGCGGCGATTATGCCCAGCGGGTCGGAGAGGGCCACGCCGATCGTCCTATCCCCGTAATCCAGGGCCATTGTCCGGCCGTTTTCAGCGCTCATCGTTCTCCTGCAGGTAAAAGCAGACTATCTCCTCCAAAAGCTCGTCCCGCTCCAGCCTGCTGATCAGGACGCGGGCGTTTTTGTGGCTGGTGATATAGGTGGGGTCGCCCGAGAGGATATAGCCGACGATCTGATTGACGGGGTTATATCCCTTCTCTTTCAGCGCGGAATAAACCTTCACCAGAATGTCCCTGGCCTCGTTCCTGACCGCCTTATCGAGATTTGCCACTCTTTGAGTTTCAGAAAGGTTGCCCACTCGCGAAAGCCTCCCAACCAGAGAAAACCGAACCCCGGCCTTTCCAGGCGTCCAGTATAATACATATTCCGGCGCATTGCAAATTTATTTATTGCCGCGTTATCAACTCGCCGGCCGCGCTGTCCGCGCCCGCCTCCAGGAGGCGCGCGGGCAGGGTTCTGTTTATAAGATCCGAACCCTTGATATACCTTACGCCGACGCGCAGATAATTGTGCGTGTGGCCCCAGACATATCCGCCGGACTCCTCCTCGAACAGCACTTCCACAGTCTTTCCGACAGCCGAACGGTATATGTCCGCCGACATTTTTTCGCTTGCGCGGATAAGCCTCTTGACCCGCGCGGCTATCACGTTTTCCGGCACGCGTCCCGGGAGCGAGGCGGCGGCCGTCCCGCTCTTAGCGGAAAACGGGAACGCGTGTATCTTGAGGAAACCTATTTTCTCGACAAAACGGCAGGTCTCATCGAAATCCCCGTCCGTCTCGCCCGGGAACCCGGCGATCACGTCGGTGGTCAGATGCGCTTCCGGCTTGGCCTCCCTGAGGCGTTTTGCCGCGGACGCGTATTCCTCCGCCGTGTATTTCCGGTTCATGGCCTTAAGGACCGCGTCGCAGCCGCTCTGGAGCGAAAGATGAAAGTGCCCGCAGATCACGGGCGACGCCGCGGCTTCCAGAAAGTCCGCCGTAACGGCCCGGGGCTCGACGCTGCCGAGCCGCACCCGCGCGAGGCCCGGCAAACCGCTTATCTCCCGCATGAGCGCCGGCAGGCCCGTGTTTTTTCCATATAAATCTTTTCCATAGGAGGCGATGTGTATACCTGTCAGCACGATCTCCCGATAACTATTTGTAACGGCCGCTTTGGCTTCCGAGAGTATCTCCTCCGGCGGGCGGCTCCTGACCTTGCCCCTGGCGTAGGGAATCACGCAGTAGCTGCAAAACATGTCGCAGCCGTCCTCGATTTTGAGAAAATACCGCGTCCGACCCGCTTTGGGCATGGGCTCTCCGGAAACTGCCGGGCTTGCTTTGGGAATGAGCTCTCCGGAAACTGCCGGGGCCGCTTTGGGTGTGGGCTCTCCGGAAACTGCCGGGGCGCGTCCGGCTTCGGCCGGTTCGCCGCCGTAATCGTCCCCGGGGCCTCCAAATGTCCGGCGTCCGGATTCTTTCAGGTATTCCTCCACCCGCGCGACGATTTCGGCGCTGTCCATGGAGGAAACCACCAGGTCCGCGCCCTCGAACCCGGCGGCCGCGCCGGGGGCCGTGCGCGTGCAGCAGCCGCATACGACGACGGCCGCGCCGCCCAGCCCGGCGGCCCTTCGGATCGCCCTCCTGGATTTTTTCCCGCTGGCGTTCGTCACGTCGCAGGTGTTCACGAGGATCGCGTCCGCCTCCGGGCCAGGGGGCACGATCTCCCAGCCCCGCCGGGCGAACAGCCTCAGCGTCTCGCCGGCGTCGCACTGATTGACCTTGCACCCCAGCGTCACCGCCGCGATTTTCATCGGTCTGTTATCATCTTCCGCATCTGCTCCCGGATAGTCTCCCGGTCGACCGGCTTCTTCCCCGCCGTGACAAAGCCGTAGGCCGCCCCCGGGACACCGTTTTTGCCGGAGGCCGCGAAGGCGGCGAGCGCGTCGTCCGCGTACTTCCGGCAGCCGCCGGGGTTTCCGCAGGTGGTCAGGAAACTGACCTCCACGCCGGTCAAATCGGCGTGGTTCATGAAATAGCGCGCCGCCGGCGCGACGCTCCCGGCCCATATGGGCGAGCAGACGAAGATTTTCTTGACCCCGGCGAGATCGGGAAGCGCCTTCACCTTCGACTCTTTCCCGCGCACAGCATCCCACGCGCCGCGAAAGCTCCCGAAAAAGCCCTTGTGCGGGCGCTCCTCCGCGAGCTCGAACAGCTTCATGCCGGTCAGTTTGGACAGCTCCTCGGCGAAGACCTTGGTCTTACCGGTTTTGGAATAGCAGACGATCATTTAAGCGCCTCCGTTTATATTTTCTTCACTATTCACTGTCTTCCATCCCAATTATCTTTTTCACCCTCTCCCTCAGCAGATACTTCTGTATCTTCCCGCTGGCGGTCAGCGGCAGCTCGTCGGCGAAAACCACGTATTTCGGCTCCTTATGCTTCGCCAGATTGTTCCCGACGTGCGCGCGTATCCTGTCCGGGTCTAGCGTCACGCCGTCCTTCGGCACGACCACGGCGCAGACCTCCTCGCCGTAGACGCGCGACGGCGCGGCCACCACTGCCACGTCCTTCACGCCGTCGAAGGTGTAGATCATGTCCTCGATCTCCTTGGGCGAGATGTTCTCGCCGCCGCGGATGATCATGTCCTTGATCCGGCCCGTTATCCTGTAATAGCCGTGCTCGTCCGCTTCGGCCACGTCGCCCGTGTGCAGCCAGCCGTCCGCGTCGATCACCGGCAAGGAGCCTTCCTCCGGCTTGTAATAGCCCTTCATGACGCAGTAGCCGCGGGCGCAGAACTCGCCCGGCGTGTTCGGCCCTAGCTCGCAGCCCGTCTCCGGGTCGGCTATCTTCGTCTCGGTGAACGGGTACGCGCGGCCGACGGTGTTCACGCGCCTTTCGGCGGAATCCCCGACGGTGGTCATCGTGCAGCCGGGGGAGGACTCCGTCTGGCCGAACACGATGACGATGTCGCGCATGTTCATCTTGGTCATGACGTCGGACATGACCTTCGCCGGGCAGGTCGCGCCCGCCATGATCCCCGTGCGCAAGGAGGAATAGTCGTACTTCTCAAAGTCCCGGTGCTCCAGGATGCCGATGAACATCGTCGGCACGCCGTGCACCGCCGTGCACCTCTCGTACTCCACGGCGTGCATGACCTTCATCGGCGTGTAAAACAGCAGCGGCACCATCGCGCTCCCGTGGGTCGCGCAGGCCAGGATCGCCAAAGTGACGCCGAAACAGTGGAAGAACGGCACCGGGATGCAGAGCCTGTCGTTCTCGGTGAAGCCCATGCCGTCGCCGGTGAACCGGCCGTTGTTGACGAGGTTGTTGTGCGTCAGCATGACGCCCTTCGGGAAGCCCGTCGTGCCGGAAGTGTACTGCATGACGATCACGTCGTCCGGGTCCAGGCTGTCCCTGACGGCCCGGAACTTTTGGTCGGACACCAGCACGCCGAATTTCTCTATGTCGTTCCAGTGGTACATGCCCTCGTAACGGTTCTCGAAGGAGACGACCATGCGCAGGAACGGCAGCTTTTCCGACCGGATATCGCCCTTTTCGCAGGTCAGTATCTCGGGGCAGATGGAGTATATCGTCTTTTCGCAGTCGATGTCCTTAAGCCCGTCGCAGACGAACAAAGCCTTCGCGTCCGAGTGTTTCAGCAGGTACTCCAGCTCGTGCTCCTTGTAGTTGGTGTTCACCGTGGCGAGCACGACGCCTATTTTCGCCACCGCGAAGAAAAGCACCAGCCACTGGGGGTAGTTCGTCGCCCAGACCGCCGCGTGGTCGCCCTTTCCGAGGCCCATGCCGAGAAGCCCGCGCGCGATGCGGTCCACTTTGTTGTTCAGTTCGTACCAGGTCTTGTCGAATTCCATCTCGATGTACTTGACGGCCTGGCGCGTCGGGAATCTGCCGGCCGTTTCCTCCAGCATTTGGCCGATGGTGATGTTTCGAAGTTCGCTCATGGGGGTTCCTCCTGTTGGCGTAGGATATGGAGAACGGTTCTTTCGCGCGCTATCTCGGATTTGCTTTGCAATATTCAGCGGCGTCTCTGCTGATTTCTTCGATCGTCATTCCCTCAAACAAATCGCGCTGCCATTTAGTGTAATCGAACGGCTCCCTGATCAATTTTGTAATAAATCGCTCCGCTCCTACTTCTCCTAATGTTTCGATAAGACATTTCATGCCTTTGTCCATAAGAATAGTATCGTTCATGAAAAATCCTCCTCAATTTCATTGATAAACTGCACAGGGTTGATAAGTCTTATCCTTGAGGTCTTATATTTTAGCAATCTGTCGTCGGTAGTAATAAAATAATCGCACCCGGAAAATATGGCGCATGCCAAGTGAAGCGCGTCCTTTTCTTTTATTCCATATATGATAATGTCATTTGCCAAATCATTAATCGCGTTTTCGTTTATTACGTCAACATAACTTACACATTTGTAAGAGAAATTCCTAATTGCCTTCTTTCTTAGGCTATAGGGATTTTTACTGTTTTCATATTCCAAAACATACGACCAGACAAACACCATTTTTTCTTCCACTATCAAGCGTTGAATATACAACTTGGCCAGTGTTTCCAAGTAAATCCTTTCCTGCGTTTGATCGTCGTAAGGGCGGTTAAAGCAGCAATTGTCCAAATAAACTTTCAGTTTCCACAAAATAATCACCAACCTTCGGTAGGCTTGCCTCACTGCCCCGCGTAAAGCGCCTTCGCCGCCTGGAAGTCGTCGTAGTTGTCCGTGAAGAAGTGCTCCCCGGTCAGGCTGTCCTTGACCACATAGTACAGATAGTTCCCCCGGGCGGGGTTCAGCGCGGCCGCGATGCAGGCCTCGCCGGGGTTCGAGATCGGCCCCGGCGGGAGGCCCGGGTACAGGTAGGTGTTGTACGGGGAATCGACGTTAGTGTCCTCGTAAGTCAGTTTCTCCTTCTTGACGCCGAGGGCGTAGAGCACCGTCGCGTCGATCTGCAAAAGCATGTCCGCGTCCAGGCGGTTGTAGATGACCTCCGCCGCCAGCGGGCGCTCCTCCGGCACCTTTATCTCCTTTTCGATCATGGAGGCCACGGTGACGACCTCGGCCGCGGTCAGGCCGAGGGCGGCCGCCTGCTTGGCGTAAGCGTCGGAGTATATCTCCCCGAAGCGCGTAAGCATCTTGTTTATTATCTCGTCCGGGTTCGGGTTCGCCGACAGGAAATAGGTGTCCGGGAAGAGATAGCCCTCCAGGCGGTCGGCCCGCTTAGGCACGCCGTCCAGGAAGGGGTAGTCGAATTCGTCGTTATCGCAGGCGGCGAGAAAATCCGCCGCGCCGACGATATTGTTCGTCTCCAGGTACTGGGCGATGTCGCCGGCGCTGGAGCCCTCTATGATCGTGACGACGACCGGGGCGGCGTTGGCCGTGCCGTTGAACACGGCGTTTATCTCGCTGGTGTCCATGCTCACGTTCAGCGCGTAGGTCCCGGGCTTGTAGTCCCGGCTGACGCCCTTCAGGAGATTCTCGAGCCGGAACAGCAGCGCGTTTTTGATGACGCCCTCCTTTTCCAGGTTCGCCGCCACGACGGAGGCCGTGTCGCCCTCGCGGACGACGAATTCGACCTCCTTGTCCTCCGCGGGCGCCATCATCGACTCGGCCAGCCCCGCGCCGTAGTTGTACGACTTGACGGTATACGTGTAGACCAGATACACGACCGCGAGGGACAGGACAAGGCTTAGGATCACGCCGCCCAGAAACGCCGCCGCGTTCCAGCCGAACGCCCTCTTTTTCAGGCCGACTTCCCGTTTTCTCCGTCTTTTCATTTGACCACATCCACGCTCCCCGTGCCGCTCTGGAAGCCTGTCAAAGCGTCCACAAAGGCGCTGTCGGGGTTGATTTTCCAGATCCCGCCGGTTTTCTCCAGGCTGATGTTCACGTCTGCCGTTATTTTCGCGCGGGCCGGGTCCAGAATGTACGCGTCATAGTATTCCTGGTACTGCTGCTGGAGTTTTTCCGTGTCCTTGGTATCCCATGCCCCGCTCAGCTGCTGGTTGAACGAATACGTGACCGTCTCGCTGACGGCGGTCTTTATGTCTATCGCGGTGACCGAGACGGCGACCTTGGCCGTGCTGCCGCTCACGCTCTCGCTTTTCACCGAATAGTCTATCTGCGAGAACGCCTTCATCGTCGCGGCGTCAAACTCCGTCGTGTCCGGGCTGAAGCTCTTGACGGACGCGGTCAGGGCGTTGTTGAAGTTTGCGTAGTCCTGGGCCTTGTAGAGATCGAGGGCCTTTCCCGCGGCCGAAGCCGGGGTGTCGCCGTTCGCGTCCTTAACGCCGCCGGATTTCCCGCAGGCCGAGAAAGAGAGGGCCAGGGCGGACGATATTGTCAGCAAAGCCAAAAGGGCGAAGGTTTTGAGCGCCCGACGCGGCTCCGGACGTGTGATTTTCATTTTGAGCGGTCCTTTCGTGTTATCCGTGTTTATCGGGATGATATTCTCCGTCTAAGATTCGTATAAGGTAACCTCGATAACCCCTTTTATGTCATTCTGAGCGCGGCGAAGAATCTTATGTTTCGACTTCGCTTCGCTCAGGATGACAGTTTATAGCAATGTCAACAGGTTAAGCGGTGCGGGATGGAACCCGCAGCTACAAAATCGCGGATTCCGTAGGGTCGGGGTTCCATCCCCGACCGTAACCCCCCCTTAACCTGTTGACATTGCAGTTTATAGAGGTTGCCATAAATAGAGGTTGCCATATGATGATACCTTAAACCGCCGGAAAAATCAAATGCTATTCCTCCGTTTGGGTGCGGCAAATTTTCGTGGGATACGCCATAATACTGTAGGGGACGCCGCCCTCGGCGTCCCGTCTTAGCCGCCATCGGCGTCCCGTTTCCAGGGGACGCCGCCAGGGTTGTTCCCTGATATACAACACCATCGACTGTCTCCCTGAGCGAAGCGGAAGGGTCTTAAGATTCTTCGCTGCGCTCAGAATGACATATCGCGAAAATTTGCTGCCCCTCTTCCGTTTCGCAATATCGACAAACCCGCGTTTTAGTTGTATACTGTCAGCGAAGTTTACGTCCGAACACTCAATATTTATCAGGGAGGATACGCAATGACGCTGTACGAGCGGTGGCTTTCCCGCGCCTACGACAAAAAAGGGGCGTCCGTCAAGCCGTTCTGGGACAAATATCTGCCTCAGGAAAAGAGGATATACCAAAATCTGATCGGGAACAAAGAGAAACGCATAACCGGAAGCCTGGCGGAACTGGCCGAGCGGTATCAAATGCCGCCGGAGAACGTCTGCGGCTTTCTGGACGGCATCCACGAGGCCCTGGACGGGGAGCTCGACGCGAAGGAGCTGACGGCGGAGAGCCAAATCGACGTGACGTTCGGGTTTGAGGCGCTGTACAAAAAAATGGTGGAGTACAAGGCCGGGCATCTGTACACCCTTCCCGAATGGGAATCCGTATTCGACGCCGAGACCCGGGAGAGGCTCGCCAAAGAGCAGCGGGCTTCCGGGACGTATGTCCGCGAGGCCGAAAAAATAGGCAGGAACGACCTTTGCCCGTGCGGGAGCGGGAAGAAATATAAAAAGTGCTGCGGCGCGCCTGTCGCCTCCGATTCCGGGCCGGAAGACGGCGGCCCGCGGTGACCACCGAGGTGCTGAAGGTCAGCGCGGCCTGCCCGGAGCCGGAGGTCATGCGCAAAGCCGCCGAGGTGATCAGAAACGGCGGGCTGGTGGCCTTTCCGACGGAGACTGTCTACGGCCTCGGCGCGGACGCCTTCAACCGCGGCGCATATGCCGGGATATTCCGGGCGAAGTCCCGCCCGGCGGACAACCCTCTGATTATGCACATCGCGGACGCGGCGCGGCTCGCGGAGCTCGCCTCCGAAATCCCGGACATCGCCGGGCCTTGCATGGAGAGTTTCTGGCCCGGCCCG
>WQUN01000008.1 GCA_009782085.1 Bacillota bacterium | reverse complement strand
CTTGTCATTGCCATTTTTCTGCTCCCTCCCCTTGCGGTTTGGTTGCAGTCTAGCAGATTCTTCCGCGCCGGCCTAGACGCGGCAGGATTGACGGTTACGCAAATCGCTTCCCGACGATCTTCTTTTTCAACATTAGGACGGTAGACGAGGCAAAGGCCGCACCGCTGACCGCAACGGGAAAATATTTCATTTGACATCTTTATCTCTCCGCGTTAAATTAAATTTTTTTGCTTATTAGGCGCGATTATCAATAGCATACATTGTCATCTCAACCATTTTTTCGCGCACTCTAATGCCTCGGCGTCAGGATTTACAAATCGCATAGCGAGGCTGTCTGTGCCGTTGCAAACATTAGTAAACTCTTTTTCGAAGATCACTTCAGTTTTTCCCGGATTACAATGGACACCGTTGCGGGTTCCGCCGCAATTTCCGCATTTTACAACATTCGACCAAGCGATTTCTTTCGTGCGTTCATCAATCGGAAACCCTTCGTATTCGTTACTATAATCACCCACAGTCCAAATCCCCCATTTTTGCCTGTTTACCGATTTTAGCCTACTTACAGCCATGCACGGCAGGTCTATGGACGAGTGCAACGCATTTTTGGAAAGCAAAGGGTTCGCGCCTTTAGG
Source organism: Bacillota bacterium (assembly GCA_009782085.1). Lineage (GTDB taxonomy): Bacteria > Bacillota > Clostridia > Lachnospirales > WQUN01 > WQUN01. The sequence continues at coordinate 7,391 of WQUN01000008.1, read as the reverse complement.
CAAGGCCAACGCCCTTAACGGTGTCAAGTTCGGCAAACATTTTCACGCCTTTATCATTTTTACAATTCATTTGCTCGGTAGCGTCCTCCAGCGTGAAGATGATATATACCCGGTCTTGCTCGTCCGTCCAGCCGTTTTTTACGGACAAGCCCATGCGGTCGAGCATGAGGCCGTACAGGATTTTCGCCCCGTCTGAAATGTCCTTGTACCGTTCATTGGTGAACAGGGCTTTGGGTAAGCGGTAAAATGTGTATTGCTCGGCTTCGTTGCCGTAATAGTAGCCGTATGGCTGTGGTTGGTTCATACATGGCTCCTTTCGCGTTCCGGGGCATAAAAAAAGACCGGGAGTTTTTTATGCTCTCAGCCTTGCCCGGTAACGGGTTATTTTATTTTCAGCTATCCGGGCATACAAAAACGGAACGCCGTTGTTTACTGCGTCCCGTTTTTGTGGTATAATTGTACTATCCCGTTTGCCCGTTGCCTAAAAGTATTGATGTTACTGGGTTTCTGTGAGTTGTCTTATCTCATCAATACTAACGTTTACGGGCTTTTGATTTTCCGGCGGATCCTCCGTGGAAGAAAAATAACCTGTATTTATCCCGGAGTGCGAAAACATTAGCCTACTCGTCGACGCCGTCGGCAAATGCTTTCTGCATCCGGTATAACCCGCCGGACTATAGTCGTTTCGTTTGAAATTGAGCTTCAAACTTCGCGCGATAGAACATTAGTCGTTTCGCGCTCGTTTTCAGCTTATTTCAAATCGAAACGACTTTATCCCCCGAAAATCCAGTCGTAATTCCCGTCCGAATTGTCGGTCCCGTCTCCCGGGCTTGGGGTCACGGGATTGGGCGGGGGATAAACCGGCAGCTGCTCCGGCTCCTGCGCGGAGGGCTGCTCCGGCTCCGGCGTGGAGATAGTGACCGGCGGCAAATCGGGCTCTAGCTCCACCGGGAACAGCATTTGGCCGCTCGTGACCGTGATGGGCGCGGTGAGGGTCTTATAGCCGTCCAGGCTGACTATCAGCGTGTATTCGCCGGCTTCCAGGGTTACTGTGACCGGCGCCGCGCCCGCCAGGACGTTGTCGATATACACCGACGCGCCGCCCGGCGTGGTCGAAATGGTCACTTCGGCCGTTATCATGGCCTTTTCGAGGGCGACGCTGACGTCCACGATCGGCTGGTTTATGTCGACGTCTTTCTCCACGGTCACATAGCCGTCCTTTTTCACGCGGACCTTGTGCACACCGTATTCCAGTGGGATCGGGACGCGGTCGGCGATCTCCGCGCCGTCCACCCAAAGCCCGTAATCCGCCTCGTTCACGGCCAAGTTCAGCAGGCCGCTTTTGAGCTCGACCTCACCCGCGTCGATATAGAGCGTCTCGCCCGGCAAAATCGTGACGTCCTTGGCGTACGGCTCGATGTTCGCGCCCCTGATCACGACTTTGTGGAAGCCGTCCGGCAGGTCGATCGCGCTGTCCTGGGTCAGCTGGGTGAACACGTCTGTGTCCACCTCGACGGTGCCGCCCTTGATCTTGTCTATATTGCTGACCTGCAAATAGCCGTGGCTCTTCTCTACAAACACGACCCAGGCCTGGTCCAATACCCCCGTGACCGTCACGGTGTCCGACGGCCCCACGTCGGCGATATCGAAGGGGTTGTCCTTGTAGAGCACCAGGAGCCGGTCGTTATAGGTATACGAATCGTTGGCGATGGTGATAGTCTTGGCCTCGGCGTCCACGGTCACGTCTTTTTTCATGGCCATTTGCCAGCTCTGGGAGCTCTCGGACAACTCCGTCAGAACGAAATCCGAAACGTAGAAGGACGCGTTCACGATGTCGCCCAGGGCGAATTCCTTTAATGTCAGCGCGTTGTGGTACTTGTCCATCATCTCGGTCTTGCCGTCCGTTTTAAGGAAATAAGTCCGTCCGGAGGCGGGGTCCAGCACCGTGATGCTGCTGACGTCCGGTTTGATGTCTTTGACGACGCCGGTCACCTGGCTCACCTCCAGTACGAGGCTGGCCGAAGGGGTCGGCGACGGCGCGGCGGTAGCCGTAACGGCCTTTTGGGGGCCTTTGTCGCGCATCGTGTTGAGGATCATCGCGAACAGCACGATCGTCACGGAGACCCCGCAGAACAGCAGCACGAGGTAGAACGCCGCCAAACCCCGCCCGCGCCGCCTTTTCCGGGGCGGACGCCCGCCGCGCGGAAAATCGTCGTAGATATCGTCGGGCGGGTAGTCTTCGCCGTAACGGTCGCCGTATACGTCGTCATATCTCCCGCCGCGGCGGTTTTCCGTTTGATAGCGGCTGTCCGCCCGGCCTCTTGCCTCGTCGTACCGGCGGCCGCCCGCCTCGCGCCCGCCTCGCCCGGGCCGCTCGTTTGCCTGGAAACGGCCGGGGTACGCCTCTTTACCCGAGGCCCCGCCGTATCGTTCCGTATGCCGCCCGCCGAAAGACGCGCCTGTAAGCGTCCGGTCGATCGCGGGTTCTTCGCCGGGGTCGTCTTCCGGCGGCGCTTTTGGCCGTTCTCCCGCGCGGGAGCGGCCGGCGTAACCGCCTTCGGCGGCGGTTCCCCGGCCCGTCGGATTGAGAGGATGGGTATCGCGCTGCACCTTCGCCGGGGTATGCGCATTGTACCGCCGCTGCGCCGCCGGATACCCGTCGGGCTTGTCCTGCGCCGGGATGCGTTCCCCGGGCCGCTTGTCCGTATGTGAAGAAGCGTCATGCATTCCGTCGTCCGCGGATCGCCTTTCCGGCGGCATGTCCCGCTCTTTGGCCGCCGCCGCGTCCTCCGCTCCGGGCGGATCGGCGCGCCTCTCCCATGTGGGGATGCGGATAGCGCGCCCCGTCCGCCAGTGGATGTGATGCGTGGGATTCGCCGCGTTCGTTTCGGCCGGGCCGGACTCCGCGGTTTCCCGCCCGGCGTACGCCCCGCCGCGCGCGCCGAGCCGCCCGGGGATATTCCTGTCCGCCCCGGGATCCGCGCCGTCTTTTTTAGGCAAACCGTCTGTCTTTTGTCCGTCGCGATCCATCGTTTCCTCCACAGTTTCCAGCTTCTAGCTTCCAGCTTCCAACAGCCTCTCATAGGCGTCCTCGCAGGCCACGATCGTCCGCAGGCGCGAGATCATCGCCCCGGGCGCCCACGTCCGCTTCTTGCTGTAATACTGGTTCACGGTCTTGATGAAATGATGCGGATATTTCAATAAGGCCGTCAGGACTTTCACGTCCTCGTCAGATACGCCGTTAATTTTATCATAGATGTCCAGAATTTGAAAGATGCCAAAACCCGAGCCGGAGGTGTTCCGCAAATACCGCCGGATTATATCGGCCAGGTCGTGGAGCTGCGTGTCGAAGAGCGCGCCCGAAAAGCGCGTTATATATACGTCTCCCGCGTCCGTCAGCACCGTCTCCTCCTTAAGGCCGTGGTGGCAGACCCTGCCCTCCCGGACAGCCTGCGCCAGGCCGGCGGCCGGGTCGGTCTTTTCCAGGAGCTGTATGGAGCTTTTCAACCGCTTGGTGTAGTATGCGTAATTTTTCAGGAAGATGACGTCGAAGTCCGACATGCGCGCCTGCCTGCCGATCTTTTTTTTCACGGCCGCCAGTTTCGCCGCGGATTTGCGGAACTCCGTCAGGCAGTCGCACGCGGGGGCGTAAATCTTGCCTCCGGCCTCCGCGCCCGGCCGTTCCCCGAGCCGCCCAAACCGGTGCATCTGCGCCGTCGCCTCGACGATGTTCCTGAACTCCTCGGCGTTCACGAATCCGGCTTCTTTGTACGGAAGAAAGTCCGACATTACATAGATTTCCCCGTTGTGGACGGAGTACGGCAGGCCCTCTTCCGAGAGGCGGAACCTGTCCGTGCGCGCGAAGCCCTCTTCGTACAGTTTTTCCTTTATGCCGTGCTGGAATATGATATTATCCGGCTCGTCCCCGCTGCGCCTGATTATTTTCAGGCCGGATGATGTGTCGCAGATGAAATATGACTTCTCGCGGATCACTTTCCGCGCTTTTAGCCCAAAAGCCTTCAGAATCTGCTGGCTGAGTTCTTCCAGGGAAACCGCCTCCTTCTGGAAACTGGAGACTAGAAACTAGAAACTGGAAACTAGACTCCGGCGGATGCGTGACCGCTCTAGAACAGCCTATGAGATTCTTACATAAAGTATTCTTTGTATCTTAACGCTTCTTCCATTAAAAGCGCTTTTTGATTTTTCTCCGGCTCCTTGAGAACCGCGTCCAGCAGGCGCTCCAAGGCCGCGCCTATCTCCCGGCCGGATAGGCCCATTCCGGCCAGGTCGTCCCCCCTGACCGCCAGGCCGCGCAGGCTCAGGCAGTCGCCGCGCGCCAGTATCTCCCCGGCCTTTAGTTCCGCCTCGGACAGTTCCGCCGCAGTTTGGGGGCCGACAGCCTTTTTCACGGCCATAACGTCCGGAAACAGCTCCGGCCCGCATTTCGACAGAAACGTCCGCAACGCGTAACCGCCGGCCGCGACAGGCTCTTTCGCCCAGTTCACGATGCGCGCGGTCTTCATGACGGTGTCCGTGTCGAACCGCATGTTTGTCATGAAGCTCCTGGCCGAAGCCGCGCCGTTTTCCGGCTTGCCGCCGCGTATAACGGCTTCGCCCGTGTTGCCGTCCCCGTTCGCGCATACGGCCGTTCGCCCGTTTAATCCCGAAGGCCTCCGAATTTCCGGCTTGCCGCCGTATATAACGGCTTCGCCCGCGCTGCCGTCCCCGCCCGCGCATACGGCCGCTCGCCCGTTTAATCCCGAAGGCCTCCGAATGAGCAGCAGCGCGTATCTCGCGGCGTCGCCGCCGCCCGTGAAGCCCGGCAAAAGCGCGGCCGCGGCGGCCAGTTCCTCCCGCCCGAGAGCGGCGCCGGAGGGCCAGCCGTTCGCCAGGATGCCCGTCTCGGCGAGGGCGTTCAGTTTATCCGGGCTGCCCGACGCCAGAAGTTTCGTGAACTCGTCCCGTATCCTTTCGATGCTGATGTTGCGCAAAAGGGCGGCGTTGCGCCCAATGGCGTCATATGTGTCACGCTCGATCCCAAACCCGAGCTGCCCGGCGAAGCGGAGCGCGCGGAGCATCCTCAGCGCGTCCTCCCTGAAGCGCGTCCCGGGGTCGCCGACGCCTCTTATGAGCCGGCGGCCGATGTCCTCCCGCCCGCCGAACGGGTCGACGAAGCCCTCGCGGGGATGATAGGCGATCGCGTTCATCGTGAAATCGCGCCGGGCCAGGTCGTCCGGAAGCGCCGCGCCGAAGGAGACGGCCGCCGGCCGCCTGTTGTCCAGGTATTCGCCGTCCAGGCGGAAGGTGGTGACCTCGTAATTCGCTCCGTTTTTGACGACCGTGACGGTGCCGTGCTTCGCGCCGGTGTCGAAGGTGCGGCTGAAGAGCCGCGCGACCTGCCCGGGCAAAGCCGACGTGGCGACGTCCCAGTCCTTGGGCGTCTTGCCCATGAGGCTGTCGCGGACGCAGCCGCCGACCGCGTAGGCGGCGAAGCCGGAATCGTTCAGTGTTTGAAGGATATATTGGACGTCAGGCGGGATGTACAGAGCGAGCCCTCCCAATTTTTGTATGCTGACACTTTATCGTAAATTGACTCGATATTTGTTGCCCGCGCCGCGTAAATGGGGTATACTACAGAATTATAGCGGGAGGGATGCGAAAATGGAAGAGCCAAATCAATCAGCCGGTATAAATCGGGATAACAACGCGGCCGAAAGCGCCGGCACAGACCAGATTAACGCCGCGTCTTCGGGTTCGGCGACAGAAAGCGCCCGTGTCCGGGTCTTTGACGAGACCCAGGTCGGGGAAATCGGCGAAGCCGGCGCGGGCTTGAAAAAGAAAAAGCCGATCAAAAAATGGCCGTTTATCCTTATAGCGGCGGTCGTTGCCGTCGCCGGCGCGGCGGCGCTTCTGGCCGGGCCGGTCATCAAGCGGGTCAGCCCGGAGGCCTATCTCGCCGGCGCGGCGGCGAGGACGTTTTCGGGTTCCGGCCCGTCTTTGGCAAACCAGGCCATGACCGTCCGGAAGATTTTCGCCGGGAACTGGAGCCAGAGCCTGACCCTCGGCATAGACAAGCTAGACGCCGCCGGCCTCGGCATAGACGACAACACCCTGGCCATGCTCTCGATAGGCAAACTGAGCGTATCCGCCGCCAGGGACACGGGCGCGCGGGAAGCCTCGCTCGGCCTGGCCGCCAGGCTGGGAGAGACGGACGTGCTGAGCGCGGACATGTACCTCTCGGACGCGCAGTTCGCCCTGAAGGTCCCGCAGCTGCTCGGCGCATACATCTATGCCGACCCGCGGTCGCTGGTCACAGAGTGGAACGGCTCGGTCCTCGCGACCATGCTGCCGCTCGACGGCGTGACGGACGAGGAGATAGCCGGCCCGTACGGCCAGGTCCTGGACGCGCTGTTCAAAGTCCCGGAGGCCCGGACGGCGGCGCCGCCCGACGTCATGAAAGCCCTCGCCGGGGCGTCATACAGCTATGGGGGCGCGGATCAGGGCTTGGACGTTTTCAAGGTGACGCTCAAACGGGACGCCGTGAACGCGTACATCGCCGAAGCGGCCGGCGGTTACCTCGCCTCCTTGGATTCGCTCCTCGGCTATTTGGGCGCGTCGGGCTCCGCAAAGAGTTCGCTCGGCGTGAACGGCGACGCGCCGCTGACGCTTCGCGTAAAGGGCGGGCTGATAATAAGTGTCGGCTTCGAAGCGGACGCGGCCGTGAGCCTCAACGGAAATTCGCAGGATATGCATATTTCCGGAACCGCCGAATTTAACGGAGAGCAAAAAAAGACCGATCAGATCGGTCTGGACATGGATATTACGGCGCGGGATTTTGCCGCGGGCCTGTCGATGACCAGGGAAAACCGTTCGTCGGACGCTAACGTTATCGACAGAACGGTCAGCGGGACAATAAACCTCTCCTACCCGTCCGGCGCGAACCAGGCGGTCACCGTGCCTTTTGACATGGCTCTTTACTGGGACACGGCCGCCGCGGGCGGGGACAACTTCAGCGTGAGCCTGGACATGAGCGCGGACAACGGCTCCGGCGGCGGGGCAAACGACGTTTCGCTTTCGGTCGGCGGCGGGCTCGTTTTCGGGACGGACTCGTTCGAGGCTAATATGAAAGACATCAGCTTCTCGGTCGCGCCGACGGGCGGAACGCCGGAAAGCATAGAACTCAACGCCGATTACAGCGCGAGCGTTTTAACGGGCCCCTTATCGGATTTCCGGCAGGCGGACTCAAAGGCGATCGGAGACATAGGCCTCGATGAGATACTGGAGATCGGCGCGAATCTGACTAATGACACGTTTTTGGGCGGCCTGCTCAACGGAACCAACGGAACGGAGCAGCAGTAGGCCAAAATGCCTAGGAACTGTCCAGAAATAAC
>WQUN01000007.1 GCA_009782085.1 Bacillota bacterium | reverse complement strand
GAGATTCGTATTAGTCAGCAAATTATACAGCAAAAAGGCCAAATTGGGAAGCAAAATAGGGTGCAGCAAAATACGCTATGGAAATCCGGCGAGGTTTGTGTTATAGTCGTTTCGTTTGAAATTGAGCTTCAACAGCTCATTTCAGATATAAAGGAGGGAACCCCATGAAAACCAACATCCTCATCGGCCAGAGCGGCGGCCCCACGGCCGCGATAAACGCGAGCCTTTCCGGCGTGATACGCGAGGCCGTTAAAAGCGCCGGAATCGGCGGAATATACGGTATGCTCAACGGCGTCGAGGGCCTTTTGGAGCGAAAAATCATCGACCTGCGCAAAAGTTTCAAGGACGCGGAGGACTTCGGCCGCCTGGCCGCGACGCCCGCGATGGCTCTGGGCTCCTGCCGGTACAAGCTCCCGCCGCTTCCGCCGTCAATGCCGCCGCAGGCGGGGGGATCGGCGCGGACGCCGTCCTCCGCCGAACCGCCGCCGGACGCGGCCTACGGCCGGATACTCCAAATATTCCGGGACTTCGGGATCGGCATGTTTTTCTACATCGGCGGCAACGACTCGATGGATACCGTCAGGCAGCTTTCCGCCTTTTTCCGGGCGAACGGCGAGGACGTCCGCTGTGTCGGCGTGCCCAAGACTGTAGACAACGACCTGCGCGTCACCGACCACACCCCCGGCTTCGGCTCCGCCGCGAAATACATCGCCTGCTGCGTCGCGGAACTGGCGCTGGATTCCAGCGTCTACGACATGTTCAACGTCATAATAGTCGAGATAATGGGCCGCAACGCGGGCTGGCTGACCGCCGCCGCCGCCTTGGCCAGGGATTCCGGCTGCGCCGCGCCCCAGTTGATATATCTGCCCGAGTCGCCTTTCGACCCGGACGGCTTCATCGAAAAGGTCAAGGCTTATTCCGCCGAAAAGCGGCTTCTGATAGCGGCGGTGTCCGAGGGCGTCAGGACAAAGGACGGCCAGTATCTCAGCGCCGCCGGGGCGAGCAGGGACACCTTCGGCCACGCGGCTCTGGCCGGGGCCGGCAAGTATCTCGAGAACCTCGTGAAGGAGCGGCTCGGCTGCAAGGTGCGGAGCATAGAGCTGTCCGTGCTCCAGCGCTCCGCCGGGCACTACGCCTCCGCGACGGATATCGCCGAGGCAATGACGATAGGCGAGGAGGCCGTCCGCGCGGCTCTGGCGGGGAAAACCGGCGTGATGATGACTTTGGAGCGCGTGTCGGACGAGCCGTACCTGGTCCGCTGCGGCACGGCCCCCGTCGAGGATTGCGCGAACCTGGAAAAGACCGTGCCCGCCGGGTGGATCGTAGACGGCTGCGACGTCGGCGCGGAGATGCTGGGCTATCTGCGGCCGCTGGTCAAGGGCCGCGCGCGCTGTTACGAAAAGGGCGGCGCGCCGGAATACCTGTTTTTGGATAAAACGATTGCCGCGCCGGCGCCGGCAAACGAGTAGATTATACCGGATGCAGTTTTTCCGTTTCGCATACGATATTCCCGCAAAGGAGGGCTCCCCATGTACCTCGGCATCGACAACGGCGGCACGTCCGTCAAGGCCGTCGTATTTGACAAAACCGGCCGGCGGCTCGGCTCCGCCGCGGAGGAACTGCCGCTTTTCACGCCGGGAAACGGCCGCACGGAGCGCGATATGGAGGAGCTCTGGCGGGCCAACTGCCGCGTGATCCGGCGGGCGGTCGCGGAGTCCGGCGCAAGCCCGGGCGAAATCAAGGGCGCGGCCTGCACCGGGCACGGCAAGGGCCTGTACCTCTGGGGCGCGGACGGCGCGCCCGCCATGAACGGCATAGTCTCCACCGACACCCGCGCCTGGATGTACCCGGAGCGCTGGGAAAAGGACGGGACCGCCGAAAAGGCCTTCGCGAAGACCTGTCAGCGTATTCTGGCCTGCCAGCCCGTGTCGCTGCTGCGCTGGCTAAGGGACAACGCCCCGGACGTTTTGGCGAACGTCCGCTGGGCGTTCGGGGCGAAGGACTACATCCGCTTCCGGCTGACGGGCGAGGCCCGCGCCGAACTGACGGACATATCCGGCAGCGGCCTGCTGAATCTTTGGACAAAGGATTACGACGCGGATCTGCTCCGGCTTTACGGTTTGGAGAGCGTGCGGGGCGCTCTGCCGCCTCTCGCGCGCTCCGGCGAGGTCTGCGGGAGAGTCACCGCCGAAGCCGCCCGTCTCTGCGGCCTGCCGGAGGGCCTCCCCGTGGCGGGCGGGATGTTCGACATAGACGCCTGCGCCATAGCCATGGACATCACGGACGAGGAGAACATCGCCGTTATCGCCGGGACGTGGAGCATAAACGAGTATATCTCGAAAAAGCCCGTGCTGGACGGGAGCGTGATGATGAACTCCCTGTACTGCGACGGGGAATACTATCTGATAGAGGAGAGCAGCCCGACCTCCGCCGGGAACCTGACGTGGTTCTTGGACAAATTCATGCCGGACGTGAAGGGCTACGGCGAGTTCGACGCCCTGGCCGGAAGCGTTCCCCCGGATTCGGAAAATCCCGTGTTCCTGCCGTTTCTGTTCGGCTCGAACTACAATCCGCGCGCGAAGGCGGCGCTGGCCGGCATGGACGGCGGCCACACAAAAGCCCAGATCGCCCGCGCCGTCCTGGAGGGCGTGTGCTTCTGCCACAAGACGCACGTGGACCGCCTGCTCGGAAACCGCGCCCGGACCGGGGCCGTCCGGCTCGCCGGCGGCGCGGCGAAATCGCTTTTGTGGGCTCAGATCTTCGCGGATATACTGGAGCTTCCTGTGGAACTTATCGACA
>WQUN01000006.1 GCA_009782085.1 Bacillota bacterium | reverse complement strand
ACCTCATACTACGGTTTTATCACCGCCCCCGCCTTCATGACCGGATTGTTCGCGTAAAACCACCCCGCCACCGGCCCGCTCCGCACCTGCCCGGACAGTCCTTCGTGGCCGGGCCTGAGCGCGGCGAAGGTTATCACCGCCATAACCGCCCACACCAAAACCACCCCCTCGGCAATGCCGAAGAGCAGGCCGCCGAGCCTGTTAAACGCGCCGATCACGGGCAGCTTGGACGCGACGCCCAAAAGCCCGGAGATCAGCCGCATGACTATGAAAACCGCGAGAAAGACCAGCGCCATCGAGATCAGGTTCAGGAGGGCGTTGGCGAAAAAGCCGCTTATATAGCCGCCGAGCGTTTCTACGCCCAGAACCTTGTACGCCTCGGCGTTGTTGTTGGCGGCGATGGAGTGCGCGAGAAAATCCGGGAGCGGGAGCCGCGACAGCGCCTCCTGCGGCGCGTCCGCAACCCTGTCGAGCTTCAGAAAGCCCGCGACTGACTGCTGCAAAAAGGCGTAAAGCTCTGTGCCGCGCAGGAAGACGCTCACATACGGATAGAGCCGCCAGGCCAGCAGATATGACACAGCGAGCGAAACCAGCCCGAAGACCGATTTCAAAAACCCCCTGGCGTAGCCGGCGGCGGCCAGGGCCGCGATGATCCCCAGCGTTCCCCAATCGAAGACGTTCATTTATCCAGCCCTTCCGTTTCCCAGCCGTTGTACTGGCAGTTCATCTCAAAAGTATATGCTCATTGTCATTCTGAGGCGAAGCCGAAGAATCTTAAGATCCTTCGCTGCGCTCAGGATGACAAACAGCCCATCTGTTTTGATATGCCGCGCTAATTTCCCGCGACCACGTTCGCGCTGACGTCCGACGCCAACAGCGCCGTGCCCGTATTGCCCAGGAAGATCATCTGCCGCGCGTTCTGCGGCGAGGCATAGGTCCAGAGCAGGTTCCCGCGCCCGTCTATCGCGCTGAATTCCAGGCCCGTCCCGGCTATCGCCGCGCCGAAGCCCATGCTGAGCGTCAGGACGCTCTTCCCGACGCAATACGAGCCCGTCTTCACCCCGTCCAATGACACGAAGTTGACCGTGCCGACGGCGTCCGCGTCGGAGCGGTTAAGCAGCGCGTCCCCGGAGGCGTAGGCGAAGCTCTTGTCGCCGTAAAAGGCCGCGCAGTCGATCTTGTTGCCAAGCTCCAGGTCCCACGCCTGCGTCACGGTGCTGTCCGGCATGGGCTGATAGCAGCGTATCCGCGCGTCCGTGAAGACCAGCAGGCGGTTGCCTTCCATAAAGCGCACGGAGGCCGGCATCTCCCCGTCTATCCGCTGCTCGGAGAAAATGTTGTCCGTGAAGGCACTGCCCTCCGCGTTGTTTATATACGCGAAGACGATCCTCGCCGTCAGCCGGAAGTTCGCGTCCGCGAAGGCCACCGCGACTATCCTGCCGTCGGAGGAGACGTCCGCCGACATGGGATAGATGTTGGCGTCGCTGAAGTGGTACTGCCAGGTCTTTATCCCCGGGCCGAAGACCTCTATCAGATAGCCGTCCCCTTCCCCGAGGATCGCGGCGAGATAGCCGGACCTGTTGACGGAAAAACTCAGCAGCGGGCCGTCGAAGTGCTGCTCGTAGAGCTTGCCCGCGCTCCCGTAGACGTATATGGCGTGGCCGTTGGCCTCGCCGACCGCGGCGACCTCGCCCTGCGCGGCCATGACAGGCGACGTGAGGCTGAAAACGGAGTCCCACTTCTGGACGCCGCCGGAGGTGTAATATTTCATCCCGTCCTTGGTGCACAGGAAGAAATTCCCAGAATCGAAGCTGTAAAACGCGGCGCCGCTGTCGAAGTCGTAGCCGACGGACACGCCCGTGTCGGCCATCCCCCTGGCGTTCGCGACGGCCGGGGCCCGCCCGTTGAAATAGAAATGCTGAACCGCCCCGGCGGCCAAAAGCAGGCCAAGGGCGATCAGCGCCTTCGCGGCGTTCGGGAGGCCGCGCTTCCCGCGGGTGCCGTTCGGCCGGGGATTTTCGGCGGGCGCGGGGTATAGGGAGCCGTAGTCGTCGGTTTTCAACGGGATTCCTCGGTTTCCTGGTGTAATTCTCCTATATAATAATATTAATCATTATAATCAAAAAAACACGGTAAAGTCAAACGCGCGAAGTTTGAAGCTCAATTCGTATCAATTATACAAACCCTGTTCCAATAAAACAAAACGGCCTGCCGGCTTGATTGTCATCATTCGGCAGGTCGTTTTGTTTCCTTTTTAGAGCCTACATATTGTTTCAACACGGTTTCGATAAGGTTTGACAAAGGCCGGTTGTCGCTCTTCGCTATTATTTTCAACTCATCGATCAGTTCCTGATCCACACGTATGCTCAATACTTTTTTCTCGATCCCCATAGAATCACCTGTTTACATTTTATATAACTTGTATTACAATTACAAAGTTTACGTTGTATTACATAGTAAGTATAAACAGGCTGGGTTTATATGAGAGAACACACTTGCTGTTTCACCGGGCATAGGACTAATTTGGCTGACATTGTTGCCAATTCAATAATTGAATGGTATACTCCTTCCCAGTTATACCGGATGCAGAAAACATTTGCCAACGACGAGCCGATTCGACGAACGCTTCTGCGGCGAATCGGCGACAGAGGAGGCTAATGTTTCGCACTCCGGTATATATCAACGCCCGCCGCGAGCGGCGGGTATAGTCGTTTCGATTTGAAATGAGCTGAAAACGAGCGCGAAACGACCAATGTTCAGGGGCGTTTCGCGCGAAGTTTGAAGCTCAATTTCAAACGAAAC
>WQUN01000005.1 GCA_009782085.1 Bacillota bacterium | reverse complement strand
CTCAGTATCCCGCGTGTTTTTCCGATATTTCGTTTGCCGTGAAACCGGATACCTTTTTATTGCTGCAGGGGTTAAAGAATCAGGTTAAATAGAAGCGGCCGCCCCATACGCGGGCTATACCCGCGCGCCGCGCATCCGCGCGGCGGCAACCTACGGGCGCGGCCTTTTTTTCGCTGTTCCGCGCCCGTAAGCTGCCAAATTCGCCTCAATGCCAATACATATTACGCCGTAACAGTCACCGCGAACACAACCTTCTCCCCGTTGAGCGCGGTTATTGTGATAACCGCGATGCCCGCCTTCAGAGGCGTCAGCGTCCCGTCGGGCGTCACGCCGCAAACCGCCGCGTTGGATGATGTGAACGCGGGCATCCCCACTCCCGTCCATGTGTAAGGAATCTTTTGAGGCTTCGCGATCTTTGCCAGCATGGATTTTACGTCGCAAGTGAGTTTTGCCTCCGCGAGGCCGGCTATAGCCTGCCGGAGCAAGGCTGCCTGTTCGTCGACCGCGCTTTGATCCGCGCCGCTGTCGTCGTATACAGCCTGGGCCGCGCCTATCGCGGACTCCAGGGCCGCGAGGGAGTCCGCCGTGTATTTGCCGGCCTGGCCGTCGATTATGCCTTTGGCTTCGGTCAGCCCGGCCTCCAGAGCGGATTTGTCCGTTTGAACCTCAGGGGCACCGTAGAGCTGGAGCTGCAGCCGGTTCAGGCCGCCGTAGAAATGGAAGCCGATGTAGCCCGAGGCCGGGATGTTGCTGTTCGCCGTCTCGTTGTAGTTGTCGTAGTAGTCGTATATAGTCCGCCCGTCCACCTTGACGATGATATGTGTCCCCGTCGGGGTGTCCAGCACGCCGTACTGGATGTCATAGAGCTTGCCGAGCTCGAAGATCCCGTTGTTCGGGACCTGGTAGTTGCCGAGGCTGGACGCCCCGCCGAACTTCTGAAGCTCGAACACGTCCTGTTTGAAGCCGAACAGGTAATCCGTTGCGCCCCAGGGGTCGCCGATGGTGTTGCTGTTGCGCAGCGAGATCGCGAACCAGGAGCCGCCCCAGGAGTCCCCCGGCTGGCCGAGCTGCATACGGAAGCTCCATATGGCGTAATTCGGGAGCACCGCCGCCTCATAACCCAGGTGCGAACCCTTGAAGGCGATGCTCTCGCCCGGGACAAGCCCGAACTGCGCGCCGGAGGACGTTTTCCAGTCGGACGCGTTCCGCATAAGCGTCCTCAGGTCCACAAGGCCGGTTATCCTGGAGGCTTCCAAAGTCTTCATGCCGTCTTTCAGGGCCTGGACCATCGCGTCGGCCTGCGCCTGCACGATGCCCGGCAAAGTCATGAGGGCTTTCGCGTCGGCGATCGTCTGCGCGAAGACGTCATACGCGGCCTGCGTATATTCGCCCGGGTTCACGCCGACCAAAACGCCGTTCAGGTAGTTCTCGCCGACAGAGATCTGCGCCGCCAGGAGGCTGGTGTCCGCCGTCTCGCTCATGGCCGTGGTGAAGCTGAAAACCCCGTTGCCGTCCGGCTTTGTGATCGGGTTTTTTGCCGAGGTGCCGATTGCCTCGACTTTCCAGTAATACGTCTTTCCGCCGTAATCCAGGCCGTCGGCCTCGATGAACGAGCCCTTCGCCGTGCCCCGGAACACCACGTTGCTCATGCCGGGGTCCGTCGCCACGGTGACGTTGTAATAAGTCGCGCCGACGGCGCGGTCCCACATGAGGTTGAGCCTGTAGGCCTGGACGTTCGCGGCGCCGTCGAAGGGATAGTCCAGGTTGAAATCGTTCATCACGAATACCTTGCTCCTGTATTCGTCCGTGTACATGCCGACCGCGCCGTAGTCCGGGCTGACGAAATCCGCGCCGAGGCCGGAGGGTATCCGGGCGAGCGAATAGTCGTTCGCGGCCGCGTCGGTGAAATAGCCCGCGTCGGGCAGAATCACGTTGTTTTGCATGGTGATCGTCGGCAAAGCCGAGGAGGCTATGTTGAACGCCCCGGACGCGTAGCTGACGTTGTTGGTCACGACGTTGTCCCTCGCCGAGTTAAGGTAGGCGCTTTGGCCCACGCCCCGCGGCGACAGCGCGTCTATCGCGCCGCCGATCTTGGACCACCAGGGGAACGCCGCGTTCCAGGCGGGGTTGTCCTTGCCTATCGCGTCGTAGGATGCGACCATGCCGTCCTGGTTGCTCTGGTTCCAGTTGTAATTAACGATGCTCACCGGCGTGCCGCAGTTCGCGAACACGTTGCCGTCGATAAGGTTGCCCCAGGAGCCGTGGCCGAAGACCGGCGTCCTGACGTTGTAGAAGATGTTGCCGGTGACGTTCTCGCTTCCCATGTTGTCGTCGAAATAGATCCCGTAGGCGCTGTTCTTGCCCGCCATCCCGTTTATGTCGTGCAGCAGGTTGTTGGTGAAGGTGAGGTTGGCGTCGGTCCAGTTGCGCCCGCCGTAGATCGCGCCGGCGTCGTCGGACTCGGAGCACAGGTCGTAAAGCTCGTTGTTCGCGTAGACGTTGTTCACGCCCGCTATCAGAAGCCCGGAGTGAGGCCCGTCGTGTATGACGTTATTCGCGACCCGCGCGCCGACGGTCCCGGACTTGAGGCTGACGGCGGGCGTGTAGGTCTTGCTGGCCATGTTGAAACGCGAGAAGTAGTTGTTCGTGATATAGTTGTTGCAGGGCTTCAAGGTCGGCTTGTCTCCGCAGCTGTCCATGTATATCCCGCCCTTGGACAGGTCGTAGGCGTCGTTGCCGGTGAACCCGGAGTTGGTCGTG
Organism: Bacillota bacterium; assembly: GCA_009782085.1. Taxonomy (GTDB): domain Bacteria; phylum Bacillota; class Clostridia; order Lachnospirales; family WQUN01; genus WQUN01. The sequence continues at coordinate 43 of WQUN01000005.1, read as the reverse complement.
CCCGTGACGTCGGCGACCTTGCCGCCCAGGTTCCTGAAGGTGC
>WQUN01000004.1 GCA_009782085.1 Bacillota bacterium | reverse complement strand
CGCGTGGTCATGTACGCCGACGGCGTGACGGATTCCATGCGGCGCGCCGTGTCGGAGACCAACCGGCGGCGCCGCATACAGGAGAAATATAACAAGGAACACGGCGTTACCCCGACGTCCATCGTCAAAAAGGTGCGAGAAATAATCCGCGCCACCGCCGCGCCGGAGGAGAAGAAGAAACGCGTCCTGGAAAAGGATCCCGAATCCATGAGCAAGGAAGAATTGGCGGCATCGCTGAAAAAATTGGAAAAAGACATGCGTCAGGCCGCGTCAGAACTGCAATTCGAGCGCGCGGCCCTGTTCCGCGATGAAATACTAGAATTGAAAAAGCACATGTTCTAGTATCCATATCTAGTCTCTAGTTTCTAGTCTCTATTATCTATAGGAGTTTTCGAATGCCCAAAGAAATGATAGTCATCAAAGGCGCGCGGGAGAACAACCTGAAGAACATCGATTTGGAGATCCCGCGCAACGAGTTTATCGTGTTTACAGGCCTTTCCGGCTCCGGGAAGTCCTCCCTGGCTTTTGACACGCTGTACGCCGAGGGGCAGCGCCGGTATGTGGAATCGCTTTCGTCATACGCGCGCCAGTTCCTGGGTCAGATGGAGAAACCTGACGTGGATTCCATTGAGGGCCTGTCTCCCGCCATTTCCATCGATCAAAAGACCACCAACCACAACCCGCGCTCGACCGTCGGCACGGTCACAGAGATCTACGACTACCTGCGCTTGCTGTTCGCCCGCGTCGGCACGCCGCATTGCCCGCAGTGCGGCAAAGAGATCAAGCGGCAGACGATCGATCAGATAGTGGATCAGATCCTCTCGCTGCCCGAGCGGACGCGCGTACAGCTGATGGCCCCCGTGGTGCGGGGACGGAAGGGCGAGCACCAGAAACTGCTGGACGACGCGCGCAAAAGCGGCTATGTGCGCGTGCGCGTCGACGGCGTTTTATATGAGCTCACCGAAGACATCGGCATGGACAAGAATAAAAAACACACGGTGGAAATTGTCATAGATCGCCTTATTATAAAGGAAGGCATTCAAAAACGCCTCACCGAATCCATTGAGGCCGTCATGCAGATAACCGGCGGGGTGCTCACGGTAGATGTGGACGAAAAGGAACAGCTGCTGTTTTCACAGAACTTCTCCTGCCCGGACTGCGGGGTCAGCCTGGAGGAGATCGAGCCCCGCATGTTCTCGTTCAACAACCCTTCCGGCGCGTGCCCGGCGTGCGCGGGGCTGGGCATGCAGATGATCTTCGACCCGGAGCTGGTCATCCCGGATCCGCGGCTGTCGCTGTCAGAGGGCGCGGTATCGGTGACCGGCTGGAATTCCATCGGCGCCGAAAACAGCACCAGCAACAGTATCTTCAAGGCCCTGGCCGACGAGTACGGTTTCTCCATGGACGCCCCGTACGGGGATCTTTCCGATGAGGTTAAGGATATAATTTTACACGGCACGGGCGGCAAAAAGATTAATGTCCCGTACCAAGCCGGGCCGTCGGTCAAATATTACAGCTACGCGTTCGAGGGCGTCATCGAAAACCTGCTGCGCCGGTATAAAGAGACCAACTCCGATTTCATGAAGATGCAGTATGAAAGCCTGATGACCAACATCGTCTGCCCGGTGTGCGGCGGCGACCGCCTGAAGCCGGAGGTGCTGGCGGTGACCGTGGGCGGCATGAATATCTCCGCGGTTACGGCCATGACGGTGCTGCGGATCAGGGATTTCTTCAGGAATCTATACCTGACGGACGTGCAGCGGATGATCGCCGAGCAGGTGATGAAGGAGATCCACGCGCGGCTGGGCTTTCTGGCGGACGTGGGGCTCGATTACCTGACGCTGTCGCGCTCGGCGGCCACGCTCTCCGGCGGCGAGGCGCAGCGGATACGGCTGGCCACGCAGATTGGCTCGGGCCTGGTGGGGGTCGTGTATATCCTGGACGAGCCGTCCATTGGCCTGCACCAGCGCGACAACGACAAGCTGCTGAACACGCTGAAGCGCCTGAAGGATCTGGGTAACACGCTGATTGTGGTGGAACACGACACCGACACCATGCTCGCGTCCGACTATTTAGTGGACATCGGCCCCATGGCCGGCCTGCACGGCGGGGAGGTGGTGTTCGCCGGTTCGGTCAACGACATTGTGAACTGCGGACGTTCGATCACCGGGCAGTACCTGAGCGGGCGGATGAGGATAGAGACGCCCGAGATCAGGCGGAAGCCCGCCGGCGGCTGGCTGAGGATACGCGGGGCGTCCGAGCACAACCTTAAGGATATCGACGTGGATATCCCGCTGGGGGTGTTCACGTGCGTGACGGGCGTATCCGGTTCCGGGAAGAGCTCGCTGATAAACGAGATCGTGTACAAACGCCTGGCCAGGGATTTAAACCGCGCCAAGATAAAGCCCGGGCGGCACGCCGAAATGCTGGGCATAAGCGCGCTGAACAAGATCATCAGCATAGACCAGTCGCCCATCGGGCGCACGCCGCGATCCAACCCGGCCACGTATACCGGCCTGTTCGATCTGATAAGGGACGTGTTCTCGCAGACGCCGGAGGCCAAGATCCGCGGCTACGCCAAGGGGCGCTTCAGCTTCAACGTGAAGGGCGGCCGGTGCGAGGCCTGCTCGGGCGACGGCATCATCAAGATAGAGATGAATTTCCTCCCCGACGTGTATGTGCCGTGCGAGGTATGCCATGGCAAGCGCTATAACCGCGAGACGCTGGACGTCAAATATAAGGGCAAATCCATCGCGGACGTGCTGGAGATGACCAGCGAGGAGGCGCTGAAGTTCTTTGAGAACCTGCCGCGGCTGAGGGAGAAAC
>WQUN01000003.1 GCA_009782085.1 Bacillota bacterium | reverse complement strand
TTGATAATACTAAATGTATAAGAAGCATACCTTTCTATATTGAATGACGCGCCGCATATGTAGGGCGGGGGCTTGCCCCCGCCGCGCCATGCGGGAGTTCACGGCGGGGGCAAGCCCCCGCCGCGCCATGCGGGAGTTCACGGCGGGGGCAAGCCCCCGCCCTACTGTATGTTTTGACTGTTTGTCAATTCAACCTTATTTCCGACTAACACCTTGAAAGATCCTTCGCTCCGCTCAGGATGACAGCGGGATACGGCTTTCGAGTTTCCGCGGAAAGTTTCCCGCTATTTCGCCTGGAGCACGAGCTTCTCTCCCCCCGCTATTTCGCGGGGAGCACGAGCTTCTCCCCGCGGTATATGTAGTCGGCGTTCTTGATGCCGTTGGCGTCCATGATCTTCCGCACCATGTCCGTATTGCCGTAGAACTTCCGGCTGATGGAGGACAGGCTGTCGCCGTCCTGGACAGTGTAGCTCAACGGGAAGGAAAGCGCCTCGGCGGCTTGTCCGCTCTGGCCGGCGGACGCGGTCTGATCGCCGTTCTGGCCGGCGGACGCGGTCTGGTCGCCGCTTTGCCCGTTGGCGCTGCCGGCTTGGCTGCTTCCGTCGCCTTGGTCAGTTTGCGCGCCTCCGGCGGCCTGGCCAACGGCGGTTTGCGCGCCGTCCGGGTTTTGGGCGGCCCCGTCCGTGCCTTGGGTCAGGGGGCTCTCGCTCTGGGACGCGGTGTTCCGGCTCTGGCCGGATACGGCGTTCGCGCCGTCCTCGACTATCAGGTCGGCGTTATCGCCGGAGGGGTTCTGGGCCTGGTCCTGGGAGGCGTAGGCCTGCGCCGCGCCGTCCTGGCTCGCCTGGACGACCAGGTTCCGGTAGGCCGTGCTCAGCTCCACTATCTGCCGCTCCATGCCGGTGATGCGGTCCTGGTTCTGTATCAGGCCCGCGCCCATGATGAAGCAGACTATGAACAGCACCGCGCAAAGGCTAATGGCCAGGTTCATCAGGCGGCGCTGGTCCATGCCGCTCCTGTGATGCGCCGCGGAGGAGCGGGTGGCCCTGGTGTCCGTCAGGAAGCGCGGCTCGCTGACCTTGGGCTCGGAGGCCATAGGCTTGGTTCTGGCGTAGGCGGCAGGGTCGAGGGCGGGCTCGGCGCGGGTTTTCACCCTGGGCTCAGGGGCCTTGTTGTCGAGCATATACTCGTGCATGGCCCTGTTTTTGTCATAATATATGAAATAGCCGCCTGCCTCTTTGAGGCTGAGCCCGTCCTCGCCGCGGACGTAGAAGGCGTTCACCTTCTCTATCGGGTCCATGACAAACAGCACCTGGTCCTGCTCCCGGAAGTTGTCCAGGTGGTACTGGAGATAGGGCGCGCCGAGGTCGGAGCCGTAGCCCGGCTGGGACTGCATCCAGCCGACGACCGACAGGCCGGGGAAATACTGTTTGACGGCCTCCTCGGCGTAGGCCATGGACTTTTCCGTGAACACCGTCAGGCCGTTTCTGACGTCGCAGAATTTCCCGGCGGCCGCCGCGCTCACGAACAGCACCGGCGCGCCGTCGATCACTATGCGCCGGCCCACCAGAAACGCCAGGCGCTCGTTGTACCCGCCCGACTCCGCGTACTGAGCCAGATATGTATATGCGTAGTCCTCCAGGTAGATCCGGGGCCCGTCCCCGATCGTGCCTATCTGCTTGATGTTGGCCGGAAGCTCGAACTGTTCCATAGTTTTCTCTCCATTCTGTGTTTGGAATGAGTCGTTTATATCATAATCCGAAAGCGTAAAATGGAAAATTATGGGACAGGCCCGCGGGTTTTTGCATACATTTGTTCTCATATGCCGACAGCGTCGCGCAGGATTTTGACAAAAGGGATTTTTTCGGAAACAAATCGACGGCGAACGCGAAAATAATATTGGGGGAGAGGGGAAAATATAAGGCTGTCTGGCCTTGTAGGGTTGACCGTTCCGGAATTTATGGCCGTATCCGGCATTGGAAAGAGCTGATATATGTTGAGCTTCGTCGGCGGGAGCGCCGTCACCTATATAGACACGGGCGGGGAAGGCGCGGCGGAGGAGCTCTACTGGGCCCTCCGCGGATTCGTGACGCCGGCGGCTTCGGCCGGCGAGGGGCTGGTGTTCCTGTGCATCGGGTCGGACAGGGCCACGGGCGACTGCCTGGGGCCGATCACAGGGCATAAGCTCGCGTCCGCCGCCGCCTCGCGCGGCGGGGAGACCTTGGCAGGGCGGGGCTTCGCCGTCTACGGCACCCTGGAGAGCCCCGTCCACGCCAAGAACATACGCGAGGCGCTCGACGGGATCCGAAGCCGTCACGGGAATCCGTTCATCATAGCCGTGGACGCCTGCCTCGGCCGGGCGGAGCGCATCGGCTTCCTGACCGTCGGCAGCGGCGCGGTTGTCCCCGGCGCGGGGCTCAACAAGCGGCTTCCGGCCGTCGGCGACGTGTTTATCACGGGGATAGTCAACTGCTTCAGCGGGGTCGTGGACTTCGCCGCGCTGCAAAACACCAGGCTCGGCCTGGTGATGAAAATGGCGGACGTGATCTGCGAGGGTATCATGAGGGCGGTCGCCGGGGATTCGTAGGGCGGGGGCTCCGCTCCCGCCGCCGGCGGTTAACAATGAGGGGATTCACTCCCGTCGCCGGCAAACGGTGATTCGTTGGGCAGGGGCTCCGCTCCCGCAGGCGGCGGCAAATAATGAGGGGATTCACAGCCGTCGCCGGCAAACGGTGATCCGTAGGGCGGGGGCTCTGCTCCATATGCACTAACATAAATTGACAACATGCAAAAAAAGTTATATACTAATCAAGGGCGATAGAAATGGAAAACATAGCAT
>WQUN01000002.1 GCA_009782085.1 Bacillota bacterium | reverse complement strand
GATACGGGGCCTGCCGGGCTAAAAGGCGACACCGGGCCTGCCGGGCCGCAAGGCGATCCGGGGCCTGCCGGGCTAAAAGGCGATCCGGGGCCTGCCGGGCTAAAAGGCGATACGGGGCCTGCCGGGCCGCAAGGCGACACCGGGCCTGCCGGGCTAAAAGGCGATCCGGGGCCTGCCGGGCTAAAAGGCGATACCGGGCCTGCCGGGCCGCAAGGCGATACCGGGCCTGCCGGGCCGCAGGGTCTGCAGGGGCCGCCGGGAGAATGCAAATGTGACGGCGCCGGCGGCATCTGCGCGTCAAAAGGGGAACTCTTAAAGAACGGCGGCATGGAGGAGTACATCACTCATATCCCGGCCTATTGGAACAGCACGACCAGGGGGCTGATCTCGCTGACCAGGCAAAAGGAGTGCATCCATTCCGGAAACTATTCCGTGAACCTGAAAGACAGAGCCTCTCTCGCGCAGACGGTGCTGATCGACGGCGGATGTTTTTACGAGCTGTCGTTTTTCGGGCACGGCGACGGCGCGTTGGTCGCGGTGGAGGCCACGGTCAGGTTCATTACGCCGTCCCGCGACCAGATCGGTCTGAGGATAGCCGTAAATCAGCAGAACATCCCAAACGCCGACAGGGATTTCGGGCACTACAAGGGAATAACGGCCAGGGCGCCGGCAGACGCCTACGCGGCCGAAATAAAATTCAGGGTGCAGGCGAACGGCAATCAATCACTGTATTTGGACGACGTGTCATTCAGCATAAATTGATTGTTGCCGTTTCGATTTTCGAAGGGCGGGGGCGCGGCACGGCCCCCGCCCGTTTATATTCCCTTTATTTTCCCTTTATTTTCCCTTTATTTCCCCAGAATTTCCGCCAGATCCTTCTCCGGCGAGGTTATGAGGCGCAGGCCGAACTTTTCGGCGATCGCGCCGGCCACCGCCTCCGAGAAAAACGCCGGCAGGCTCGGCCCGATATAGATATTTTTAATGCCGAGGGACAGCAAAGTCAGCAATATGCAGACCGCCTTCTGCTCATACCAGGAGAGCACCAAGGTCAGCGGCAGGTCGTTCACCCCGCATCCGAACGCCCCGGCCAGCGCGATTGCCACCTGCACGGCCCCGTACGCGTCGTTGCACTGCCCCATGTCGAGAATGCGCGGGAACGGGCCGATCGAGCCAGCGTCCATGTCGTTGAACCGGAACTTGCCGCAGGCTAAAGTCAGCACGACGGTGTCTTTCGGTGTCCGCCCGACGAATTCCGTGTAATAGCTCCGCCCCGGCGCAGCGCCGTCGCAGCCGCCGACCAAAAAGAAATGCCTGATCGCCCCGGCTTTTACGGCGTCTATGATCGCGGGGGCGTTGTCCAGAACCGTCCGCCGCCCGAACCCGGTCGTCAGGACCTCGCCGCCGTTGATCCCGGCGAACTGCCTGTCCTCGTCAAAACCCCCGAGCGCGAGCGCGCGGCCGATCAGCGCCGAAAAATCCTTGCGCCCGTTTTCGTCCGCCGGGATGTGCGTCATTCCGGGGTATTCTACGACGGAGGTCGTGTACACCCGGTCGGCGTAGCTTTCTTTGGGCGGCATCAGGCAGTTGGTCGTGAACAGCACCGGCGCGGGTAGGTTTTTGAACTCGTTCTGCTGGTTCTGCCACGCCGTCCCGAAGTGGCCCTTTAACTGCGGGTGCTTTTTTAGTTCCGGATAGCCGTGGGCGGGCAGCATCTCGCTGTGAGTATAGATATTGACGCCTTTGCCGTCGGTCTGTTCGAGAAGCATCTGCAAATCGCGCAGGTCGTGGCCTGTCACGACTATAAACGGCCCCTTCTCCACTTTAAGAGGGACCCGCGTTGGCACGGGATCCCCGTACGCGCCGGTGTTGGCCTCGTCCAAAAGGGCCATGCACTTCAGGTTTCCCCCCCCGAATTCCATCAGCAGGCCGAGCCACCCATTAACCGAATGTTCGTCCTCCAGCGCCGCCATGTAATTCACAAAGCCCCCGTCCACCTCGGGATTGCGCCTGCCCAGGACGCGGGCGTGGTGCGCGTAGGCCGCCATGCCGCGAAGCCCGAACAGCAGAGTCGAACGGAGGGAGACGGCGTCTTTGTCCCCTTTGAACAGCTCGTCCGGCGCGGCGGGCTCGCCGCCGCCGAGCTTCTCCCTCGCGGTTTTGACCTCCTGGGCAAGCTCCGCGACCTTCGCGGCGTCGAAGCTGACGTTCGTGACGGTGGCAAACAGGCCGTCCACGATCAGGTCGACGCAGGGAAGGCATGTTTTGCCCCGGTCTTTCATGGCCCTTGCCAGGCCGATCATCTCGCGGGTCAAAACGTCCTGCGCGTTCGCCGCGTCGGGCCGCTTCCCGCATACCCCGGCCGTCGTGCAGCCGGTCCCTTTGGCCGTCTGCTGGCACTGGAAGCAGAACATTTTGTTGGAATCCTGAGAGTCTTCCGTGGTTTTCATTCTTAGACCGCTCTCCTTCTTTTTTTGCTTATGGCAGCCTCTAAAAACCTCTTTTGTCATTCTGAGCGAAGCGAAGAATCTTTTGTTTTGTATAATACAATGCGCAAAAAAAGAATTCCGTGGTCACAGCCACCAAACAACCACATATTCAGGAGTGCGAAAACATTTGCCGACGACACGGGAGGTTAATGTTTTCGCACTCCGGTATAATTTTATGGGCCAATCCTTCAGATTGTTCCCGTTCGTATTTCCTCTATCTCTACCTTCCCGTAAACCCCGTCAAAATCCTCTCTCCCGCAAAGCTCCGTCCCCTCGCGCATGACGGAGCCGCCCGCCGCCGCCGCGGCCCAGCGCAGCGACTCCGCAGGGGGCTTCCCTGTCACATAGGCCGCGCAGAGCCCCGCCATCATCGAATCCCCCGCGCCCTGGAGGCTTCTGACCTCCACGTCCGGGGCCTTGGCGAAAAAGACGCCGTCTTTGCTCCACAGCAGCGCCCCTTCCGCCCCCATCGACACGCAGATCAGCCCCGCGCCGGTTTCCCGCGCCAATTCGCCGCAGCAACGGGTAATATTGTCCCTTTCGGCGGCAAACCCGCCGCCGAATTTCTTCCCCAGGAGATTTTCGAGCTCGCAGAGGTTAGGTTTCAATATGTCGGGCCGCGCGTCCAAACCGTTTTTCAGAAGTTCCCCGTCCGCGTCCAGGGCGATTGCCGCCGAGGGGTTGGCCTCGCGGCAGATTTCTATTAGTTCCCGGTAAAAATCCGCTTTCACGCCCGGCGGGGCGCTGCCGCTCAACACGACGGCCGCGCTCTCCCGGGCGCTGCGGCGGACCTTCTCCCGCAGCTCGTCCGCGCGTTCCGCGGGCACAGGGCTTCCGGCCTCGTTGATCTCCGTCATGCGGCGGCTCTCCGCCTCGAAGATTTTCAGGTTTGTCCTGATCTTCCCCGGCGCGCGCACGAAGTCGTGCCGCAGGCCCTTGGCCGCGAGCGTTTCCGTCAGCTCGTCCGCGCCCTGGTCAAAAATAAAGCCCAGGCAGAGCGTCTCAACCCCGAGGCTTCTCAAGACCGCGCTGACATTTATGCCCTTCCCGCTCATGTCGTCGCGGACGCTCCCGGCGCGGTTCAGGCCGCCTACCGCAAGGCGGGGGATGACTATCGTGCGGTCGCGGCAGGGATTCAAGGTGACAGTGGCGATCATATTTCCCTTCTCCCCTCCCGTTTGCCGCGATTGGACAAACTCGTCTTTTTGGTGACGGCGGCAATCAAATTTCCCTTCTCCCCTCCAGCGCCCGCGAGAGCGTCTCGTCGTCTATGAACTCCAGATCCCCGCCGACCGGCACCCCGCGCGCGATGCGCGAGACCCTGACGCCGAGCGGCTTTAGGAGCTTCCCGAGGTACATGGCGGTGGCCTCGCCCTCCACGTTGGTGTTTGTGGCTAAAATGACTTCCTCCACCCCGTCGCCTTCGAGGCGCACCAAAAGCTCCCGTATCTTCAGGTCGGCGGGGCCGACGCCGTTCATTGGGGAGATCGTCCCGTGCAGCACGTGGTATAAGCCGCCGAAGGCGCCCGTCCGCTCGTAGGCGGCCATGTCGCGCGGGTCCTCCACGACCATGATGACGCTTCCGTCCCGCTTTCCGCCCGCGCAGACCGGGCAGGTGTCCTCGTCGGTCAGGTTGCAGCAGACGGAGCAGTATTTGACGCCCCGGCGCGCGTCCAGAATCGCCCGCGCAAGGGCCTCCGCCTTCTCCTGCGGCTGGTTGATGATGTAAAACGCGAGCCGCTGGGCGGACCTGCCGCCGATGCCCGGGAGCTTCGAAAACTCCTCTATCAGCTTCGATATCCTGCCGCCGTACCCGTAATACGCCATCAGAACAGGCCCCCCGGCAGGCCGCCGCCGGTTATCTGCGCCATACGGGAATTGACCATCTCGTCCGCCTGGCGCACGGCCTCGTTCACCGCGCCGATTATCAGGTCCTGGAGCATCTCGGCGTCGTCCGGGTCGATCACGTCCGGGGAGATGACGAGCTCCCGTATCTCCTTTTTCCCGTTAATGACGATCCTGACCGCGCCGCCGCCCGCCGTGACCTCCAGCGTCTTTTCGTCGAGCTCGGCCTTCGTCTCCTCGATCTGCCTCTGCATCTTCTGGGCCTGCTTCATCATCTGGTTCATGTTGAAGCCGCCGCCGGGCATGGGGTTGTAGCCTTTGGGCATGGGTCATTCCTCCGGGTGGATTATGGTATAGTTTTTTATCAAACTACAATTTCCAATTCCGAGAATATTTTTGTTTTCGCCGACAAAATCTCTCGCTTCTCATCTTCGTCCAGCTCTTCTTTTACCGTTATTTCGACCAATTCCTTTAGGTTTGCCACCGCTTCGTCATAGGTGTCGCCCTGGGTATAACAGCCTTTCACCTCCGGGCAAATCGCGAAATAGGAGCCGTTGGTTTGTTTTGTGCATATCACCGACAATTTGGCGACCATGTTATCACCTTTCCTCATCTATTGAGATAATCCATCAATTCCTTTTTACTTATCCCCGCCTCCCGCAAAACTACTTTAATAAAATCCTCATCAAAATCTTTGCCGCCATGAATCGGTATGGGTATGACAAAAACACCTTTACCATAAATATGATGACTTCCACCTTTTGCGCGGATAAATACAAACCCCTTTGTTTCCAAAAACCTAACCAATTCCCGCGGTTTCATTGTTAATCCCATGAATACGCCTCATACTTCCTGTTGTAAATCGTCAGCCTGTCATTCTGAGCCGTAGGCGAAGAATCTAAGATCCTTCGCTTCGCTCAGGATGACAATGATTGTATGGGTTATTTGTCTTATTCATCTACTCAAACTTTATCTCCATATCCACCTTTTTCTGCCACTCCTGAAACAAATCCCTTTCCCCGTATATCTCCGCGTGAACCTTATTGTAATCCTCCGCGGTGCGGAAATCAACGGCTACCTGCCTGCCTCCGGCCTCCGCCAGGCGCTCCTCCACTGCCTGCCGCCGCGACTTCAGGAATTCCAGGGCCGCTTTGTTGTCGCAGACGATCTGGAGGACGCCGCCGTCCAGGTATCCGGCCTTGCACTTGCGGAGCGTCGGCCGCAGCATCATGTCGAACTTGCCGGTCAGCTCCGGCCAGTTCCTGATCAGTTCGCGTATGCCGTCCGGGACGGTCTTTTCCTGTATCCGGCGGCTCGGAGCGGGCGGTTCGGCCGATTTTCGCGCGCCGTCCGGGGGATTTGCGAGCGGCTTCGGATTTTCGTCCGAAACGCCGGACTGTTGTCCGGGATGTTGTATATATTGAGCGGTATTTTCCGGCGGCGCCGTATTGGCGGAAGCGAAATCCTCCTCGTATCGCGAGGAGCCGCCCCGCCCGTATCCGTCCGCCGAAGCCGCGCCGCCCGCGAAAGCGGCCGCCGCGTCCCGCTCCAGCTTGTCCAGCCGCGCGAACACGTCGCCGAGGTTTTCGCTCCCGGCCGGGTTCAAAAGGCGTATCGCCGCGGCCTCCAGCAAAATCCGCGGGTTCGGGGCGTATCTCATCTGGCCCGGCAGCGCCGAGAACGCGTTTATACCGTCGATCAGCAGCTTTTTATCGGCCGTTTTGGCCTGTTCGTTCAGCCGCCGCAGGGCGTCGGCGTCGGCGTCGAGCGCGGCGTCCGCGCCGGCCGTCGCGGCGACGAGGACGTTCCTGAAATGCCGCAGCAGGTCGTTCGCGAACTGGGCGACGTCGCGCCCGCTCATGACGGCCTCCTGGATAACGCCCAAAGCGGCGGCCGCGTCGTACCGGAACAGAGCGTCCGCGAAGGCGAACAAAACGGCGCTGTCCGCAGCGCCGGTCAGCCGGCGGACCATGCCCGCGGTTATGCGCTCGTCCGTGTAGAACGAGGCGCACTGGTCCAATACGGACAGCGCGTCGCGCAGGGCCCCGTCGGAGAGCGAGACGATGTAGCGCAGGGCCTCCGGCGCCACGTCCGGCGGCGTCCCGCCCCACAGCTCCTCCCCGGAACTCAGGTAGGACTCCAGCGCGGCGTTCATGTCCTCCGGCGAGATGCGGCGGAAGTCGAACCTCTGGCAGCGGGAGATGATGGTCGGCGGGAGCTTCTGCGGGTCGGTGGTCGCCAGAATGAAGATGATGTGCGCGGGCGGCTCCTCCAGGGTCTTCAGCAAGGCGTTGAACGCGCCGGAGGAGAGCATGTGCGCCTCGTCCACGATGTAGACCCGGAAGCGGCCCTCCGTCGGCGGATACAGGACTTCCTCGCGCAGGTCGCGGATGTTGTCCACGCCGTTGTTGGAGGCGGCGTCGATCTCGACGACGTTCGCGCTCCGCTGGGCCGCGATGTTCACGCACACGGAGCATTTCAGGCACGGCTCCCCGTTTTCCGGGCTCAGGCAGTTGACCGCCCGGGCGAAGACGCGCGCCGCCGAGGTCTTGCCCGTGCCCCGCGTGCCGGAAAACAGGTACGCGTGGGAGACGCGGCCCGACTTTATCTGATTTTTCAGCGCGCGGACGATGTGCTCCTGGCCGACGATGTCGGAGAAGAGCTTCGGGCGCAGACGGCGGTAGAGGGCTTGGTAGGGCATGGCGCACCTCCGGTGCGAGATAACAGATAACAGATAACAGATAACAGATAACAGATAACAGATAAAAGTTATAAGGCAATATAAGATCCTTCGCTTCGCTCAGGATGACAATTTACAAAGGTTGCCCTTATATTGCTCAATCACAGAGTATGTATTTTTCATGTGCAATCTTTGATTGAAGCAATTTCCGCAATTCTTCCGACGTGCCGGCGACAATATCTTTTTTTGTTAACAGCAGCGCTTGTTTTGGTGAGAGGAAAATATAAAAAGCGTTATCAGTCTCATATACTTTGTACACTGCTTCATATTTTATCGTACTTGCACCGGTTGACATATCCCCTGTTGTCGTCGTATTTATTGAGTCATCATTAAAAATGAATTCATGATCCGCCTGAAAATACATCGGCGATTTTTTTACATATTTTTTGATTTTGACATAGGACAATATATAAAGCCGGGCACAAATGGCTAAAACGCTCGCCGGTAAAATAACGGGGGTTCCCTTCAACCAAAAGAGAGACAGAAAAAAAAGGCCAGCGCTCGTCATTGTTATAATTGCAATAAAATTCTGCCAAACCTGTAAAATCTACCGCGAAACAGTGTGAACCAATAAAACTCCTTATAGTTTTCAAGCGTATATCTTGTCTTTACAACAATCATCCGTCTTCCTCCTTTTTTACTTATACTAATACTAAACTAATACCTCCTATTCAACCGATAATAACTCCGATCCCTTTTCCTTCTCCGCGACGAAAGCAAAATAATCACGATAATAACCGCCAGAACCGCGCAGATCCAGTACGGCAGCGCGGACAGGGAGAATATGTTCGAGATGAACCTGTCCTTGTAATAGGTCACGTCGGTGTTGAGCGAGCGAGCGCCGGCGCTGTCCCCGGCGATGACGTCCCCGGTGAACTCCGCTTTCCCGTTCAGCGTGTACGTGACCGTGCCGATCACGTCGCCCTTTTCCACCGGCGGGACTATCTTCCCGTCCTTTACGGCGTTTTTGCCGTACTCCACCTTACGCACCATCGCGGCGAGCTCGTCCCGGCTGTAAAAGCCCGTGAACCCTGAATTTGTGAGGGTATCCATCTCCGTCGCCGCGCCGAGCATTGGGTTGTCGATCTCCAAGGTGTCCACGACCTCGCCGGAGGTCTGGACGGTCTCGTTGCGGAAGTTGTCGAAGCCGTAGTTCAGCAAGGCGATGGAGTCGGCGTAGCGGCCGTCCACCGTGGAGTGGAAGACGACGGAGATGAGCCTGATCCCGCCTTTTTCGGCGGAAGAAGTCAGGCAGTCCCCGGCCTCGTCGGTGGAACCCGTCTTCAGCCCAGTGGCGAACTGGTAATAGTTGGCGCCTGGTATCAGAAGCTCGTTGATCGTCACCCAGTCGTAGTCCTGGGTCAGGAAGGTGTAGTCCGCGGCGGTCCCCGTGCCGAGGCTGTTGCCCTTGTACTCCGTCTCCCTGGCGATGCCGGCCAGAATCGGGTTTTTCATGAACTCCCGCGAGAACAGGAACATGTCCGACGCGGTCGTGTAGTGGTTCGGGTCGTGGAAGCCGTGGGGGTTGGTGAAGTTGGTGCCCGTCGCGCCTAGCGCCTTCGCCTTGTCGTTCATCAGGCCGCTGAAATACTTCTCCGCCTGGGGATAGGAGATATCCCCGTTCCCGCTCGCCTTTTTGGCCGCGTCCATCGCCAGGATACAGCCGGAGTCGTTCCCGGAGCGCATGATAAGGCCGCGCAGCAGGTTCATCACGGTTATGCGCTCGCCTTTCTGGTGGCGCGCGAGGCTGGAGCCGGCGGGCGTGGCGTCGATCTCGTCGCCGATCGTCACTATGTCGTCGAGTTTCAGATAGTCCATAACCACGAGCGCCGTGACGATCTTCGTCATGCTGGCCGGATACATGCGCGCGTCGGGGTTAAGCGCGTAGAGCGTCTTGCCGGTGTCCTCCTCCGCCAAAAGCGCGGAAGTCGCGACAAGGCTGGGCGCGGCCGCGGCCAAAACCGCGACGCGCGGCAAAGAGAGAAGAACCGGCAGCATAAGCGCCAAAACAAGAATTCGTTTGCGCAGCGTTTTTTTCATAAGCACTCCTAAAAATGCGTTTTTGGAATAAGAACAGAACTTAACATAATTGAATAACACGCGGCATATGTAGGGCGGGGGCTTGCCCCCTCCGTGCCGCGCGGGAATTGCCGGCGGGGGCAAGCCCCCGCCCTACAGTATTTTCCGGTTTTTGTATAACGGTCACCCTACCATGCCCGGAACGGTCACCCACCATGCCGGTACGCGTTATTTATAAGGTTTTTCACGTCCTTGCGGGTTCTCAGGCGATAAACCGCTTTGCCGCTGCCGTATATTTTCTCCAGCGTGTCTTTGCGCGACCGCGAGGGGTAATTCCAGACCCACTTAAAAAACTCCCAGTCTATTTTCTCGGGACAGCCCTCGCCCAAATCGTACCGCGTTTTCCCGCGATTTTTTACGCGCCGCTTAAAAACCCTGCAAAGACAGAAAAATCTGCCAAAATCTATGAATATTATCGAATCGGCGCGTTCCATCCGAAAGTCCATTGTCCGAGAGTAATTGCCGTCTATTATCCAGCGCTCGCCGGACGCGGCTTCGATCACTCTCCTGTCCATCTCGTCCTTGGGCGTCTCCACCCAGCCGGGATTCCAGAACAGGCGGTCAAGATGTATAACCGGGATTCCCAGTATCCCGCCGAGCTTTGCCGCCAGCGTGCTTTTGCCGCTCCCGGCCGAACCCAGGATCATTATCCGCTCGCCCAGAGACATACGTTCTCCTTGTATACGCGGTCATTTTCCGCTCTTTGCCCGCGTTTACTCCACACCCCGCAGTTCCTGCCTGTTAGCGTACAAAATGTCCACGGTTTGCGAGAAGTAGTCGTCCATCATCTGGTGCTGCTGATCCATGTTTATCATGGCTTCGCGGATCATGCCCTCGGTCTTGGAGAGCAGCTCGTCCGCGTAGTCCATGGCGTTCAGGCGCATGTCGCGGGCGTTCTGCCTGGTCGTCTCCATTAGCTGTTCCGCCTGCTCGGAGGCGGCCTTGTAGACCTCGTGGTTCGACACCATGAACTGGGCCGTGTTCTCCGCGTCGTCGATTATGCCGGAGGCCTTGATCTTGGCCTCGTTGATTATTTTGTCGCGGTCGTCCAGAATGCGCTGGGCCTGCCTGAGCTCGTTCGGGAGGTTCAGGCGGATGTCCCGCACTATGTCGAAGACTTTCTCCTTTTCGATTCCGACCTTGTTTGAGAACGGGACGGACTTGCTGTTCTCCACCAGTTCCTCCAGCTCCTCCAAATAGTCCATCAGCGATTCCTGTTCCATTACTTTCCCTCCCTGAATTTTTCTCTTAGCATCCCGATCACGCTTTGGGGCGTCATATGCGCCACGTCGCCGTTTTTCCCGGCGACCTCCCTGACCACGGACGAGCTCAGATAGGCGTATCGCCCGTCCGCCGGCAAAAACACGGTTTCCGCGCCGCCGTAGAGGCCGCCGTAGACTTTGGCTATGACGCTTTCATATTCATAGTCGGCGGAGGAGCGCACCCCGCGTATTATAAGGTTTACGCCGTTTTCCCGGGCAAAATCCGTCAGCAGCCCGGAAAACGAGGCGACCTCCACGTTCGGAAATTCCCGCGTCAGCCCGGCGAGCATGTCTTGCCTCTCGCCGGCCGAAAACAGCGGTTTTTTTTCGGAGTTGTCCAGGACCGCCACGATGAGCCGCCCGTCGGCCCCGGCAATGCGCGAGGCGCGCCTGATGATATCCAGGTGGCCGTATGTCACAGGGTCGAACGAGCCGGGATAAACCGCGCAAACAGGCATGTCGGCAGCCCTCATTCCGTGAATGCTTTCCTCAGAAACACGAACTCCGTCGCCCGGTATCCCTTCACCCTGGCCTTTACAAAGCCTTCCGCGTCCGGAAGCTCCTCGTCCGGGGCCTTTTCGACGACGATAAGGCCGTCCTCCCGCAGGAGCCCCAGATCCCAAACCCTTTTGAGGCAGGCAGGGCAAAGGTTTTTATGATACGGCGGGTCCATGAAGATAAAGTCAAAGGAGCGGCCGCCTTCCGCGAGGACGCGGAGCGCCTCCAGGCAGTCCGCCTCCAGGACAAGGCTTTTGCTCTGATATTTCACCAGCGCGATGTTCTTTTCGATCACCTTTGCCGCGGCGGGGGAGTTGTCCGCGAAAGCGGCGAACTCCGCGCCCCTGCTTAGGGCCTCGATGCCGACGGCCCCCGAGCCGGCGAAGAGGTCGAGAAACGCGCGGCCGATGATGTCCGGGCCGATTATGTCAAAGAGCGTCTCCCGGAACCTGTCCGCCGTCGGCCTGACCTCCAGCCCCGCTGGCGACAGGAGCCTCCGCCCCCGCGCCTCGCCCGCAATCACACGCATACGCACACCCGCCGCGTCCAGTCGCTAAAGTATGTATAAGGATAGCATGTCCACATTTACATTATAGACGAAAATCCTGGAAACGCAAACATAAAATAATGTTTACTGTTTTTGGGTTATGCTCTATAATGCGGGAAAAGGGGAGATTTTTTAGTATTGAAAAGAGCGATTTCAATGCCGGATACATCCTCAGCCGGTCCTTCCGTTTCCGCCTCAACCTTCCTTGCCGGCGATTTCGACGTGGCCGTCGTCGGCGCGGGCCACGCCGGCTGCGAGGCCGCTTTGGCCGCGGCGCGCCTGGGCGCGCGGACGGTCATGTTCGCCATTAGCCTCGACAGCGTCGCTCTGATGCCCTGCAACCCGAACATCGGCGGCAGCTCCAAGGGGCACCTCGTGCGCGAGGTGGACGCGCTGGGCGGCGAGATGGGCCGTAACATCGACAAGGCCTTCATCCAGAGCCGGATGCTGAACACGTCCAAGGGCCCGGCGGTCTACTCACTGCGCGCCCAGGCGGACAAGGCGCGCTATTCCGCCGAGATGCGCAAAGTCCTGGAGAACCAGCCGAACTTAACGCTCCGCCAGGCGGAGATCGTGGACATTCGGGCGGAAAACGGCGAAATAACCGGCATCGTCTCGGAGACGGGCGCGCTCTATAAATGCCGCGCGGCGGTGCTCTGCGCCGGCACGTACCTCCGGGCGCGGTGCCTCTGCGGGGAGAATGTCCGGCAGAGCGGGCCGAACGGCCTGCGCGCGGCCTACGGAGGGCTTCGGGAAGCTCTCGGCCGGTTGGGCGTGCGCTTTTTCCGGTTCAAGACCGGTACGCCCGCGCGGATTGCCAGGAGTTCCGTCGATTTCGGCAAAATGGAGATACAGTACGGCGACGCCGTGATCACGCCTTTTTCCTTCGACAACGAGGAGGCCGGGCTCAGCCGCGAGCAGGTTTTTTGCTACCTTACGTATACGAACGAAAACACCCACCGCATAATCCGCGAGAACCTCGGCCGCTCGCCGATGTACGGCGGGATGATCGAGGGCACGGGCGTGCGCTATTGCCCGTCCATCGAGGATAAAGTCGTGCGCTTCGCGGACAAGGAGCGGCACCAGGTGTTCATCGAGCCGGAAGGCGAGGACAGCGGCGAGGTCTACGCCGGGGGCATGTCCACCTCCATGCCGGAGGACGTGCAGGTCAGTATGTACCGGAGCGTTGCGGGCCTTGAGAACTGCGCCCTCACGCGCAACGGCTACGCCATAGAGTACGACTGCGTCGACGCAACTCAGCTCAAACTCTCCCTGGAGTTCAAAAGCCTGCGGGGCCTTTTCTCCGCCGGGCAGTTCAACGGCAGCTCAGGCTACGAGGAGGCCGCCGCCCAGGGGCTTATAGCGGGGATAAACGCCGCCAGGCTCGTGAAAAACGCGCCGCCGGCGACCGTCGGGCGCGACGAGGGTTATATCGGGGTGCTGATAGACGACCTCGTGCTAAAGGGCACAAAGGAGCCGTACAGGATGATGACGTCCAGGGCGGAGTACAGGCTCCTCCTCCGTCAGGACAACGCCGACGCGCGGCTGACGCCCAAGGGCTATGAAATAGGGCTTGTGCCGCGGGAAAAGTATGATAAACTGGTGACTAAGCTGCGTTTGACTGAGGACGAGCTAAAGCGGGTCGGGGAGGTAGTCGTCCCTCCCGGCGCGGAGATAAACGGGTTTTTGCGGCAAATGGGCTCGGCCGCTTTGACCACCGGCGCGCGCCTCCGGGACCTGATAAAGCGGCCCGAGCTGGACTACGCCCGCCTCGCGCCGTTCGATACGGCAAGGCCCGTTCTGCCCGTTCCCGTGGCCGAGCAGGTGAACATACGGATAAAATACGAAGGGTATATCGACAGGCAAGCCCAGCAGGTCAGGGAATTTCAGAAGACGGAGCAAAGGAAGTTCCCGCCGGACATAGACTACGGAAAAATACCCGGCCTTCGCCTGGAGGCCCGCCAGAAGCTGGAGGCGCTGAGGCCGGAAAGCCTCGGCCAGGCCTCGCGCGTCACGGGCGTTTCGCCGGCGGATATTTCCGTGCTGATGGTGTGGCTGCACAAGGACGCCCGGCACAACATATCGTAAAAAAAGGCCCGTATGTCATCCCGAGCGCCCTCAGAATGACAATGAGCGGTTATTTTCAGGACAATATACTGGCATGGCGCATTCCGGATGAATGACTCTATTGATACGATTTGCCGCTCAACCGGACGGAGGCAGTTGAGTATTATATAGTAGGGCGCGCCGTATCCCGATAAACGGGAATTTGCAAGGTGGGAGCTCTGCACCCGCCGTTTGCGGTAAACGGGGAGTTATACTGGAGGCTGGAACCCAGAACCTGGAACCTGGAAAACCCAAAATCTGTGGTATACCGGACTTTTGCTGTTTCCAGGCTCTAGGTTCTGGGTTCCAGACTCCAGAATAAATCATCGTTTGCATCAGCCGCAAAAGAGGAAATCCTCTCGCATACGATTATCTTACATAGGCGGGCGCTGTTCCCGATTTTTGCCCGCTTATACGAATCTCGATTAAAATCTTCACAGTCAACCCTGTGAAGTATTAATCTGGGATTCGTATTATGCAACAAGGAGGAGTGATGATTGCAGAAAGACGACATCTCTAACGATCCGATTTTTTTCGCTATGGAAATACCGCCGACAGTCGACCGCGGGTTTTTCATCAAAAGGCCCGGGCCGTTTTTCAATATAGATTCGGAAGAAATGACGGTTTCGTCGTTCCTTCGGGCAGTCTCCGACGGGAGCGGCGAGGCGTTCCGCTTTTTGAGCAGGCGGTGCGCCGGCGACGTGGACCTGGGAGCGCTGAGGGACGTTTTGGCCGCGAGCGAGTACACCTGCCTGATACCTCAGAAAAACCCCACGCCAAGCAGCCGCAGGACCAAGGCTTTGCTGCTCGTCGACCGCGAGAAGGGCGAAAAAAGCGTGCTGTTTTTGCGTATGATACGCGAGCCGGACCAGTTCGGCCAGTGGAAGATACTTTGCGTGGAGAAGGAATAAAAGGAATAAAAGGAATAAAAGGAGCATGGCGCATTGGCTGAAACGAAAGATTTTGGCGAACGAATTCGCGCGGAGGCGGCGGAGCTCGGCATCAGCCTGACGGACGCCGGGCTCCGCGCGCTTTGCGTCTACGCGGAAACGCTTCTTGTGTGGAACGAAAGGCTGAACCTGACCGCGATAACCGACCCCAATGATGTCGTCACCAAGCATTTCGCGGACAGCCTTTCCTTGCTGCCGGTCATGCGCAAATATCAGGGCCAGCGCCCGCTCCGGCTCGTGGACGCGGGGACTGGCGCGGGCTTTCCCGGCCTGGCGCTCTGGTGCGCGGGCGCCGGGGACGTGTGCTTGCTGGATTCGGTGGCGAAGCGCTTCGGGTTCATAAAATCGTGCGCCGCCGCGATTATTGACGCGGGCGCGCCGGCCGGGCGGCTGGAGACGGCCGTCATGCGCGCGGAGGACGCCGGGCGGCTCGCGGAAATGCGGGAGAGCTTCTCCGCAGCCGCGGCCAGGGCCGTCGCCCGGCTGCGGATTCTGGCGGAGCTGTGCCTGCCGCTCGTCGAAAAAGGCGGTTTTTTCTATGCCATGAAAGGGCCGGCGGTCGAAGAGGAGCTTCGCGAGGCGGCCGGGATCATCCCGGAACTGGGCGGGGAAGTTGCGGGGGTCGAGAGCGTCGCGCTCCGCGGGGGGCTGGCGCGGTCGGTTGTGGTTATAGGTAAGATCCGGGCCACGCCCGGGAGGTATCCGAGGAAATATAGCGCTATGGCAAAAGATAAACGGTGATTTATTCTGGAGTCTGGAACCGGGAACCTAGAGCCTGGAAACAGCAAAAGTCCGGTATACCGCAGATTTTGGGTTTTCCAGGTTCCAGGTTCTGGGTTCCAGCCTCCAGTATAACTCCCCGTTTGCCGCAGTCGGCGGGAGCAGAGCCCCCGCCCTGCAAATCCCCGTAAAGGAGCTCATCTTTATGCAGCCAAACCCTGTAAAAGCCGTTTTCGCCAGCAAAAACCCCGGCAAGACCAAGGAGGCCGCGGCCATACTGAGCGGCCTAGGAATAAGCCTCGTCTCGATGGCGGAATACCGGATCGATCCCGCAATAGCCGAGGACGGGGAGACTTTTGAGGCCAACGCGCTTATCAAGGCACGGGCGGTTTTTGACCTGACGGGCGTCATGGCTATCGCGGACGACTCCGGCCTGGAGATCGACTACCTGGATAAAAAACCCGGCGTGCGTTCGGCCCGGTTTATGGGCGAAAACACGCCTTATACCGAAAAAAACCGCATGATCCTGGAGTTTCTCGCGAACGTGCCGATGAGAAGGCGGACGGCCAGGTTCGTCTGCGCGGCCGCCGCGATAAGAGGGGGCGGGAGCGCGGCAGTCGTCCGCGGGGAAATCGAGGGCTTTATCGCTTTTGCCCCGTCGGGGGAGAACGGTTTCGGGTACGACCCAATTTTCCTCGTGCCGGGTTATGGGCTGACAATGGCGGAGCTTCCGGAAGAGATAAAAAACGGAATCAGCCACAGGGGCAAGGCTCTCGTGAAGCTCAAGGCCGCGCTGGAGGCGGGAGGCCGTCGTGCGTGACGAGAGTGCTGGTTTTAAGCGATTCCCACGGGAACAAAGGCGAAGTCGAGAGGGTCGCCGCGATGTATGAGAAAGCCGTGTCCGCGGTCGTCCACCTGGGCGACTGCGTGTCCGACGCCGAAAGTCTCGGGTTCCTGTTCCCGCGTACCCGGATTTATATCGTCCCGGGCAACTGCGACGCGTATACGGCCAGGGATATACCGGAAACCCTGGAGTTTCCGCTGGGCGGCAAAAAGATCCTCCTGACCCACGGCCACCGCTTCGGCGTCAAGGAGGGGTACCGGGCTATCCGGCAGTGGGCGCGGCAAGGCGAGGCGGATATCTGCCTCTTCGGGCACACGCACGAGCCGGACCTGTTTTACGAGGGGCGCTGCATGATGTTCAACCCCGGGAGCTTAGCGCGGCCCAGGGCGGGGAATCCGTCTTACGGGGTGATTTCGATAACCGGGGACGGGATCGCGGGGAGGATCGTGGAGGTTATAGCCTAGCCCGTCTCCGTTTTTTCCAGCCTCCCTATGGCCTCCGCAATCAAATCCGCGTAAAGCTGCTTCCCGTCGCGGGACTTGATGTGCGTGTTGTCGGAGTACAGCCAGTCCGTATGCAGGGCCACCGCCTCGGCCCAGTCCGCCACCGCCACGTTGGGGTAGGCCTCGGGCAGCGTGCGGATGAAGTCCGCCACGGGCTGCATGTCGGCGTTGCCGTAGCCCGTGACCAATACGACCTTCCGGTCGGCCGCGTATGTCCGGATGACCTCCAGGAGGCGCTCGTCGGTTTTCCTGTTCAGGTTGTTGTCAGCCAGAGACACCACTATGACGTCGCCGAGGGTCCCTTTCTCCGCGTAGTCCGCCAGGAGAGTCAGGCCGGCGCGTATGTCGCGGGATTCCGCCGCGTCCACGACGGACCCGGGGATGGTCTCCAAAATGGCCGAGGACGCGCCCAACGTAACCGAATCCCCAACCACGAGCACGCTTTTCGGGGACGCGGGCGGCGTTTCGGCCAAAGCGCCGGAGTCCTCCGTCCGCTGCGGCAAAAGCCGGTCCTGCCCGCCGGCGTCCGGGACGGACGATATGGCCGGACCGGAGGCTATGCCGTCGTTTGCCGCGGACATATCCGCGTCCGGGCTGTCCGCGCCAGGCTTATCCGCGTTCGATTTATCCGCGCTCATCTTTTCCGATTCCGGCGGCTGGGCGGCTCCGTCCTGCGCCTTCGCCATGATGCTCGCCGCGAGGCCGGCTTCGGCTTCCAGGTCCAGCTGGATGCTGGTTTTTTGCGGCGCGGAGGCGATGGAATACGCCGAGGCCGTCAGGAGGATCATGGCCAAGGTAGAGGCGGCCAGCCTGAATGAGGCCATCCGCTTTTGCCCGGCATTGGCCGGGCGTTTATTGCGGCTGAACGAAAAATACCTGAGCGGCCTTTCAATAAGCCTGTACGACGCCTCCGCCGCCAAAAACGAGAGCAGAAGCACGGCCGGCGCGACGGCGGCCCGAACCGGCAGGAGCTGCCTGACGGCTACCAACAGCGGCCAGTGGTACAGATAAACCCCGTAGGAGCGGGAACTCAGGTAACTTACCACGCCGAGAGGCCTGCCGCGCAGGTTTGGGACATCCGCCGCCCTTGCCG
>WQUN01000001.1 GCA_009782085.1 Bacillota bacterium | reverse complement strand
GCTGATGAAAGCCGTCGAAAAGTCGCGCTCCGTCGCGCTCCCGAACCTTATCAACGCGCTCGGCATCCCTCAGGTGGGCCTTGCCAACGCGAAACTTCTGTGCGGCCATTTCCGGCACGACATAGAGCGGATCATGGCCCTCGGCCCGGAGGAACTGATTGCCGAACTGGACGGGGTAAGGGGCTTCGGCGGGGTCATCTCCCGCTCCGTGGCCGATTATTTCGCGAACCCGGAGAACGCGGCGCTCTTGCGGCGGCTTCTGCCGCTGCTGGAGATAAAAAAGCCGGCGTATATCGACGCTTACTACGGTTTGCGGGATATTGACGGCCTGCCCGGAGCGGGCGCGGCGGGCGCAACTGGCGGCGGACTGTCCGGAGCGGGCGTGGCTGATGGTTTATCAGGAGCGGGCGCGGCGGGCGGCTTGTCAGGAGCGGGCGCGGTAGGCGGTTTGACCGGAGCGGACGCAACTGGCGGTTTGCATGGAGCGGACGTAACTGGCGGTATGTCCGGAGCAGGCGCGGCTGATGGTTTGTCAGGAGCGGGCGCGGCGGGCGGACTGCCCGGAGCGGGCACAACTGGCGGCTTGCCCGAAGCGGGCGGACTGCCCGGAACAGGCGCGGCTGATGGTTTATCAGTAGCGGGCGCGGCGGGCGATTTGTCAGGAGCGGTCGTAACTGGCGGTTTGCATGGAGCAGACGTAACTGGCGGTATGTCCGGAGCAGGCGCGGCTGATGGCTTGTCAGGAGCGGACGCAACTGGCGGCTTGCCCGGAGCGGGCGCAGTAGGCGGTTTGACCGGAGCGGGCGCGCCAGGCGGACTGCCGGGAGCGGACGCAACTGGCGGCTTGCCCGGAGCGTACGCCGTAGGCGGCTTGTCCGCAAAGTTTCCTTTTATCGGCAAGACCTTCGTCATCACCGGAAGCCTTGAAAAATACGGGAACAGGCGGGAGCTGACCGCGCTGATCGAGAGCCTTGGCGGGAAGGTGGCGGGCTCGGTCTCGGCCAAAACGGATTATTTGATAAACAATGATTCACATTCCGCCTCGGCGAAGAATAAAAAGGCAGTAGAGCTGGGAGTAAGGGTGATCACGGAGGAGGAGTTCGGGGGGATGGCGTGACCCCGGGAGAAAGGGGACAGTTGCGACGAACGAGGATAAATCAGAGTATTGGCTCGATATAGCGGAGTATGACATCAAGTCCGCCAAGGTCATGCAAAGAGGAGGCAGATACCTCTATGTGGGTTTTATGTGTCACCTGGCGATTGAGAAAGGCTTGAAAGCGGTTATCGCGAAAGATGGGGCAATACCTCCGAAAATTCATACTTTAGCCCGCATTGCGGAACTGGCGGGGTTGGCGGATTCGCTCACTGATGAACAAAAAATGCTTTTAGCAGAGCTACAGCCTCTCAATATTGAGGCGCGCTATCCTTCCAATAAGGACGAAGTCGTAAAATTGCTAAACGGCAAATACTGCAAGGAATTGATAACGCGGACGGAGGAGTTTTTGCAATGGATAAAACTACAGCTTTGAAAATAGCCCGGTTATACGCCGATGAAGTAATAAAAGAGCTGAATCCGGCAAAAATCCTCCTGTTTGGCTCATATGTCAAAGGCAGTGCGCGGGAAGAAAGCGACATCGACATCGCGGTGATATACGACGGGTTTTCGGGCGATTGGCTTCGCGTCGGCGCGAAACTCGCCAGCCTGACATGGAAGGTGAGCGCATACATCGAGCCGGTGCTGTTGGACAGCAAGAACGACAGGAGCGGATTTGTGGAAGAAGTCTTGCGAACGGGTGAAGTGGTTTATCAATGCAAATGACGCCAGATATGACTTCTTCAAATAAGACATAAATAAAACGAAAAGAGGCCCCATATGAACAAAAAAAACATCCTGGTCCTGTTCGGCGGCTGCTCGCCGGAGCACGAGATCTCCAAAAAGTCCGCGATGGCGGTGATCCAAAGCCTCTCGGAGGACAAATACAACATCATCCCGGTGTATATCACGCAGGAGGGCAAGTGGCTCCTCTACGACGGGGCAATCGACAACCTCCGGAGCGTCTCCTGGGAGAAGTATGGGACGAACGCGGTTTTAAGCCCGGATCGGGTCAACCGCGGGCTTTTGCGCATCGTCGGCGAAAAGGTTAAGAACATCCCCGTGGACGTGATATTCCCCGTCCTGCACGGCCCATTGGGCGAGGACGGGACGGTGCAGGGCCTGTTCGAGCTGTCCGGCATACCGTATGTCGGCTGCGGCGTGGCTGCCTCGGCGGTCTCGATGGACAAGACGCTGACAAAGATACTGGCGGAAAAGGCCGGGCTTCTCCAGGCGGAGTACGCCTGGTTCAACGCGTGGGATAAGGAGCGCGCGGCCGCCGTCGTCAAAAAAATACGCTCGAAGCCGGGCTATCCGTGCTTTGTGAAGCCGGCGTCGTCGGGGTCGTCGATCGGCGTCTCGAAGGCTTCCAACAAAAAGGAGCTGGACAGGGCGATCGCCGCGGCCTCGGCGGTGGACGGGAAGATCGTCATAGAAAAGGCCATAGACGGCAGGGAGCTGGAGTGCGCGGTTTTGGGGGCCGGAGACGAGGTCTTCGCCTCCGGCGTCGGCGAGATACTGCCCGCGGCCGATTTTTACGACTTCGACGCCAAATATAACAACGCCGGTTCCAAGACCGTCGTAAAAGCGGACATCCCGGAGGAGACGGCGGAGGCGATACGCGAAACGGCGATCAAAGCTTTCCGCGCCGTCGGCGGGGCCGGCCTGGCGCGGGTGGACTTCTTCCTGGAAAACGGGACGAACCGGGTGATATTCAACGAGATCAACACCATGCCCGGGTTCACGCCGATAAGTATGTACCCGATGCTCTGGCAGGCGGAGGGCGTGTCTCTCCCAGAGCTGTGCGACAGGCTGATAGCCTTGGCTCTCAGGGGATGCGAGTTAGGCGAATAGGATTCGGTATTTGATCGAAGGCGAGGCATAAAATGGACGAACGTCCCATCGGCATATTTGACACCGGCGTCGGGGGGCTGACCGTGGTCAGCGAGGTCATGAAGGCCCTCCCCGGCGAGAGGATAATCTACTTCGGCGACACGGCGCGGGTCCCCTACGGTTCCAAGAGCAAGGAGACGATCACCAAATTCAGCCTCCAGCTCGTGAACTTCCTGATCTCCCGCGGGGTCAAGGCCATTATCGTGGCCTGCAACACTATCAGCTCCAACAGCTTCGGCGAGCTGTCGCGGGTCGTCAAAATACCGATGACGGAGGTCGTGAGGCCCGGCGTGGCGGCCTGCTCCGCCGCCACGCGGAACAAGGTGATCGGCGTGATAGGCACGGAGGCCACCGTCCGAAGCGGCCTCTACGAAAAATACCTCAAGGAGAGCGTCCCCGGCGCGACGGTCTATTCCAAGGCGTGCCCGCTCTTCGTGCCGCTGGTGGAAGAGGGCTGGACGCGGAACAGCGTGGCGCGCGAAACGGCCGGGATATACCTCGGCGAACTCCTGGAGCTCGGCATAGACAGCCTGCTCCTGGGCTGCACGCACTATCCGGTCATGATCGACTGCATAAAGGAAGTCGTCGGGGACGTGACGGTCGTGAACCCGGCGGAGGCCGTGGCGCGCGGCATGAAAACGCTGCTGCGCGAAAACGGCCTGGAAAGCGGGCTGGAGAGAACCGAGGACCATACGTTTTATGTGAGCGACAACACGCCCAAGTTCGACGGGACGTGCGAAGCCGTGCTGGGGAGAAAGTTCGGGGCCGTGAAGGTAGATATAGAGCGGGAAGAATAGAATGAAGGATAAGGGGACGTCACGATGGAAGAAAACGGCATGGACGCCCTTCGGGAGGCCTTCGACGCCCTTAGGAGCGGCCAGGAGCGCGCCGACGCGGCGTTCAGGGCCTTTGAGCGGCAGGATTTGCCACGGGAGAACGCCGGCCTGCGCGAAACCGTCGCGCAGCTCCGGGCGCAGCTTAACGAGAGCCGGAATGAAACGGCGGCTCTGCGCCTGCAATACGAGGAGCTCTCGCGGGATTTCAGGCACGAGCTGGCGTCCAAGCGCCTGGCGCTGCTGGACTTAAGCGACCGCCAAAACCGGCGGTACCTCGCGGCCGGCCTGGAGCGGGAGCGGGCGAGGATCACGGAACTGGACGCCGGATTGCGCGAGGCGATGTCCAAAATCGGCGCGGATTTAAGCGCGCTGGACGCGGGCGAACGGGAGCCGCTGTTCAAAGAATTGGCGGATCTGCGGGAGAGGCTGGGCGAACAGACCGCCCGGGCGCGGGCGCGGAGGGAAGCCGCCTGGTCGGACGCCGCGAACCGTCAGGCGGAGGCGCTAAGGGAACTGGGCGACGCGCCGATTGAGGACGCGGCGTTGAAGGCCGTGCGCCGCTTTTTCCAGTGGGAGACCTTTTTGGGCTTGAAGATAATAAGCGCGGTCGGCGCGCTGCTGGTCCTGCTCGGCGCGTTCACGTTCGGGCGGTTTTTGTATGTCCGGATGACCGCCGGATTCCAGTGCGCGGCCATTTTTGCCCTGGGCCTGGCCCTCCTGGGGGCGGGCGAGGCGCTCCACCGAAAAAAGCGGAGCGGCGGCTTCACTCTGGCGCTCACCGCCAGCGGGGCGGGCGTACTGTTTTTAGGCGCGGCGCTGGGGTATATGACGCTGGGCGTGCTGCCGCTTGGGGTCGCCATAGGCATATGCGCCGGCGCGTCCTTGCTCACTTTCGCCGCGTCGGTCAGGTACAACGCGCAGCTGGTGGCCTTGATAGCGCTGATCGGCGGGTATCTGCCGGTGATCGAGCGCATTAACGGCCTGGATTTATTTTATTCCTCCATCTCAGCGACGATCATAAGCCTCTTCGCCCTGCTGCTCGCCACCCGGAAGAATTGGCAGACGACCCGCTTCGCGGGGCTGTTCATGGGCATGACGACCGAGCTTATAACGATAAACTTGCTCGTCGCGTATGTCAGGGAACCGTTTTTCTCCGGCGTTTTGCCGGCGTTCGGAAACTACGCGTACACCGCCCTGGCGATCAACGTCTGTCTGGGCGTTATATATATCGCTTTCCTGATCATACCCGTGTTCGGCGCGTGGTTTGCCAAAACGCGGATAAGGGCTTCGGATATTGTCCTGCTCTCGTGCAATATATTTTTAAGTTTTCTGTTGAGCCTGAATTTATGGCAGGCATATAAATCCATCTTTAGTTGGGGCAACCGCGGCTTCGCCTTTTTCACCGCTTTCTTCGCCCTCTCCTGCGCCGCGTTGGCTTTCGTCACCGAACGCCAAAAGCACGCCGGCGTCTCCGAATCCGAAACCGGCTCCCTGAGGGCGCTGTTCTTCATCACGAGCGTCGCTTTTTCCGCGCTGATCGTGCTTTTCGCCGCGGACAGGTTCTGGTTCTCGGCCGGCTGGCTCGTCGAAGCCGCGGGGCTCGCCCTCTACGGCATATTCAAAAACCGGCGCCGGTTCCGCATAGCCGGGACTGCGATCGGCGCGCTGTGCCTGTTCGCTTTCCTGATAGTCAACATAGTCGATTACCGGAACCCGCTGTTTGTCTGGCAGTATCTGCTAATAACGCTGGCTGCCGCCGTTCTGGCGCTCGCGTCGCTCAGGCTCAAACCGGCTGACAGGGGCGCCGGCGTGTGGCTGGATATACTGCGCTTCGCCGCCGCGCTGAACGTCTGGGGGTTCGCGGTTTACGTTTTGCTCGGCAAACTAAAGCCCGTATTGTTACATAGCGGCGCGCAGGCCGCGATCGGATCCCTGCCGGCTTTGCTGGCCGTTGCGCTGGCTTTCGCCTTCGCGTTTGTCCTGCCCCGCGTCCGGCGGATATACTGCCTTGGCTTTCAGGCCGCGGCGGCCGCCGCCGGCGCGGCAGGGACCGTGTGGCTCCTGGGGTTTAACGCCGGGGCGCGCGGCCTGGCGGGCGGCGGCGCGGCGGTAAGCGCCGCTGTTTTCGCCCTTTACGTCGCCGTCAACCTCGTCGGAATCGGTTGGATGAACGATCTGCTGCGCTTTGCGGCCGGGCTGAAAAAATTGCCGCTCAGGTGGTATCCGTTTCTCGTTTCGGGTTTTTCGGTCATCCTGGCTTCCCAAAACCTGGTCGTGCAGCTGTCCCTGAAACCGGAAAGCCTGATTTTGACGCTGATATTCGGCTTGACAGCCCTCGGGTGGGTCGTTTTCGGCTTCAGGAGGCGCAACGGGATCACGCGTGTCACGGGCCTCGCTCTGGCCTTTTTCGCGGTCCTTAAGCTGTTCGTCCTCGACCTCCGCGGACTGTCCACGGTCTGGCGCATAGTCTCGTATTTTACGGCCGGGGCGGTGCTTCTGGCGATTTCGTTCGTTTATCAGCATTTCAGTAAAAAGATGGAGAAGGAAGATAAAGTATAAAGTGTACTATTCCCGCCGCCCCCTCATATAATAATTGTATCCATACACTTTTTCCGAGGGGGCGTTTCATTGGAACAGTTCGACATCTACAGAGACATTTCCGAGCGGACCAAAGGCGACATATACATCGGCGTCGTCGGGCCGGTGCGGACGGGCAAATCCACGTTTATCAAGCGGTTTATGGACCTGCTCGTGATACCCAACATCGAGAACAGCTTCAGCAAGGAGCGTGCGAAAGACGAGCTGCCGCAGAGCGCGGCGGGGCGGACGATCATGACGACGGAGCCCAAGTTCGTCCCGAGCGAAGCCGTGGAGATTCACCTCGACGACAGCCTCTGCTTCAAGGTGCGCATGATCGACTGCGTCGGCTATCTGGTGCCGGGCGCGGCGGGGCATCTGGACGGCGACGAGCCGCGGATGGTGTCCACGCCGTGGTCGGAGAACAAGATGCCGTTCGCCGAGGCCGCGGAGATGGGCACCAAAAAGGTTATAAACGACCACTCGACCATCGGCTTCGTCGTGACGACCGACGGGAGCATCACGGACATCCCGCGGGAGAACTACGCCGAGGCGGAGGAGCGCGTCGTCCGGGAACTCAAGGAGATCAACAAGCCCTTCGTGATTTTGCTAAACACCATCAAGCCCTACGCGCCGGAATCTGATAAGCTGCGCGACGAACTCTCCGCCAAATACGGCGTGCCGGCGATCTCCGTAAACTGCGCCCAGCTGAAGGCCGACGACATCAACGGCATCATGGAGAAAATGCTTTACGAATTCCCGGTCAAGGAGATCAAGATAAACTTCCCGAAATGGGTCGAGACTCTCCAGCCGGAACACTGGCTTAAAAAGAGCATGATCGACGAGGTGAAAGCCGGGTTCGGCGGCATATCCAAGCTGCGCGAGCTGAAAGGCGGCGTGCAGACGCTCGAGCTTTGCGAATACGTGAAAAAGGCGTACATAGACAAGATATTCCTCGGCGAGGGCTCCGCCAAGGTGGAAGTGGCGCTGGACGACAGCCTGTTCTACCGCGTCCTGAGCGAGACGACCGGCATGGACATCGGCGGCGAGTATCAGCTCATATCCACGATAAAAGTCCTGGCGGAGGCGAAAAAGGAGTACGACAAGGTCAAGTACGCGCTGGAGGAGGTCAGGCATAAGGGCTACGGCATCGTGACCCCGGCGCTCGACGAGATGAAGCTGGAGAAGCCGTTCCTCGTCAGGCACGGCTCCAAGTACGGCGTCAAGCTACGCGCCAGCGCGCCGTCGATCCACCTCATCAGGGCGGATATAGAGACCGATGTCTTAATATACAAAATGACGGCAAATTTCAAAAAGGATAAAGGGACAACATCTTTTGACGTGGAGTATAAATTCTGCGCGTAGATTGTCGTTTAACGCCTGCTAATCATATTGACATATCCTACAGTGGATATGTTATTTTATTTTCCAGGAGGCCATCCCATGTCCCTATCCGCCATCATGCGCCGCGCCTGGCAACTCTACAAGCAAGCCGGCTGCCGTTACCGCGCCGAATTCGCCGAGGCCCTACGCGCCGCCTGGGCAGAGGCGAAAGCCTTTGACGCCAAGCTCCGGGGTATATTCCGGCGCGTTGTGTTATACATAAAAGACGGCAACCTCGCCGCCCTCAACCCCGACGGAGCGACCGACGAGGAAGCGCGGTGGGTGAGGCGGAATCGGGAGGCGATAACCGCGCGGCTTGCCAGGGCTACTATTATGCCGTCGGGGAGAATGGCGGGAA